>NZ_JAUBOJ010000450.1:0-5500 GCF_036700185.1 Microcoleus sp. BM001215392
AGATTTTATGTCCAAATGCTACGCCCTTCTATGATTTTTGCACTCTTGTCTATTATCGCAACTCTAGAAACTAAAAGTAGTGCGGAGAACTCCCACCCCTACAGTATCGTTATCCTTAGTACCTTCAGGATTGAACAACACAAAAGCACCGGGTGTAATGCTGATATTATCATTAACTTGGAAGCGATAATAAGCTTCCAAATGATAAGGAGTTGCCTTATTTGTCTGAAAACGAGCACCGCCGCTTACCGAATCCCGATCCAAAGGCTGCCCGAACAGAATACCTGCATTATTGCCTTTTTTGAACATATCTCGGAAATGGAAACCGACCATCCAACTGTTAAAAGTTGTAGAAGCATTGCTTCTTTCAGCATCAGCAATTATCCAACCTCCATAACTAGAAACAGCAAACTTAGGAGAAAGCCGCCAGGTTGCAGTACCACCAAACGAATTCATGCTCACACCGCCGCTAACAGGTTGTCTATCCCTTCCCAAAATTGAACCCAAATCGGCATCAGACAATCCCGTCGCTAGAATATTCAATTGGTGGCGGCTGTAAGCGTAATTCAAACCAATATCAAGACTGTTAGTTGGTTTAATCGTTAACTGTGCCGCAGCAACGGTACTTCCATTAAATAAACCCGCACCCAACGGAGTAGCCGGAAAGCCCAAATCATTAGGCAAAGCAGCATTTACACTACCGTACAAAGCTGTAAGATTTATTTTTTTAGAAAGGTTCCAAATAAACCCGCCTGCTGATGCTAAACCACTGCCGGAAGTGCCGCCGGATACGCGCACAACAGGGTTGTAACCTCCAAATCTCGAAATAGATTCTTGCCCTTCTCCAGCAAAGGGAGTGATTGCTTGAAAAGCATCCGAAGTTTCTGCTTTCGGGCCTGCAAATAAAGTGATACTGTTAGAAACAGGAAACACGTAAAGCAGCTTGTAGAGTTCAACAGTATTAGCGCCAATGCTAGATAAATTCTGAGGATTGATGCCGGGGAATTGCGGTTCAAAACTCAGTTTGGCCTGACTGTCCGACAAACCGCTAAATGCCCCTGTTGACAAACCCAACTGAGGCCCGAAGCTGCGAATGTTGTAAGCTTGCAAGCCTGTGATTAGGGTATCTTTCCCTGTAAAACTGGTTAGTAGATTCAGGCGCAGTCGGTAATTTAAGACAGTCTGAGTATCGCTGTGATTGTTTTTGGTGGTGCCGGCAACGCTAAAAATTGCTTCGCCTTTGAGTTTAGTTGTTGTCGAAAACTGATTGGCTTCTAATTCGGCGGTGCGGGCTTCCAAAGCATCGACTCTACCGCGCAAAGTCGCTAATTCTGCTGCAAATTCTTCTTGCAATCTTTGTAGTTTTGCTAAGTCGTCTTTCGTCGCTAAATTGGTCGTACCTGCTTTGATTAATTCGTTAACTTTGTCCAAGCAAGCGTTTAAACCGGCGGCAAACTCGTAGCGAGTCATTGCCCGATTTCCTCGGAATGTACCGTCAGGATATCCCGCTATACAGCCGTATCTTTCTACGAGAGATTGCAATGCTTGAAATGCCCAGTCTGTCGGGCGCACGTCGGAGAGTTGCGAGACAGATGTTACTTGTTGGAACTCGGTGGATTCTGGGGTTTCGCTGTTGGTTGCGCCGGGTTCTAAGGAAGCGCTGTTGGCGATTTGGACTATTTTTTCGGAAGTTGAGGTTTGTGTTTGGGCAATAACTGGTGCAGGGTTTGGGGCGGGAATTACAGATGTTTCTTCTGTGATTTCGGCTGGTGTCTGCGAGTTGGGCTCGGGAATCACAGATATTTGTTCTGTGACTTCGGCTGGGGCTGGAGTTGCTGGTTTTTCTGAAGAGATTAATGAGTTTTCGGCTGGATTTTCTGTGGTTGATGCTGTTGTTTCTGGTATATTAAGGCTGGCGAGTTGATTGCTTGTTGAGATGGTGGTGTCAACTGGCTGCCCTGCAACTAATTTTAAGTCAGATGTTTCGGAAAGTGCGATATCCTTTTCAGCAGTTGTATTTAGGGTAATGTTAGTGTCTGATTCTTTTAACTCTTGAGTGCTTAATTGTTCTTGGTTTGGAACGGCAGGCATCGCTGCCAATGGCAAGGAACTGGCAAGTATATATAGTAAACCTAAGGCACCAGAACTAAATAGTAGATGTCCTTTCATTATAATTCCTCACAAAAAAAATTCTAAAAGTTGTACTGGCTTTGTAGTAAGTTTAAACCTATTAGGTATGGCAAGATACAATTTTTATAATTAATATTTTTTATGATAGTGATAAGTTAATTTAAACAATCACTAATCAAAATTTGAGACTGGTAAAAATTTTTTATAATTGGTTTTTTAGGCCAATAAAATCATAAAATTAGTGTTTTAGGAACTGTTTTTTTAACATTCGATCGACCTTTTGCAAAATTGCGATCGCCAGCATCACACTCATAGCCAAGCCCAACCAGAAATTATCCGCCACCCATTTACCTCGATCCAAAGCGAAACCGCCCAGGGGCGGCCCAATTAAATACCCGATCGCCCAACACTGAGAATTAACCGCCAAATACACGCCCCGCAAAGACTCCGGCGCTAAATCCACCACCAAAGCCGAAGCAAAAGGCGTATAAGCAACCGTCGCCACCGACAAAAAAGTCAAGCCAACAACTGCTAAAAATAGATTGCCAGTTGCAGCCATTCCCGTCAAGCCGATCGCCATAAAGCCGATTCCCCACAGCAGCGCCGAAATCATCAAAGCTTGCGGATGAGAAAACCGCCTCAAAGCCTTAACCACCGGCATCTGCAAAGCCACGGTTAAAAATGTGCTAAAAGCAAACAAAACCGTAATTGTACCCGTAGAAAAGCCTGTTTCCGATGTCCCCACCTGCACAAACTTGCTAAAATACAGCGGCATCGTGGTTTGAATTTGGGAAATGTAGAGAGTGAACAGAGTATTGACTAAAGCATAGACTAGCAAAGTGCGATCGCCCAGCGCCACCATCCAGCCATTTTTGAGATTTTTTTTACCTGTATCCGTTGAGTTAGCAGGTTTGTAGGTTTCCGAAATTGCACTCGCCACCACCGCAAACAGCACTAAAAACGAGATACCGTCTATGATAAAGAGCGATCGATAATTCCCCGTTACCGCAATCAAAACACCGCCCAAAATAATCCCAACTTGCAAACCCAAATTATCAGCAAGCCGCGTCAAAGCAAAAGCCTCCTGTCGCTGCGCGCCCTCAGTTAAATCCGCAACCATACTTTCGGTTGGAGGCCAATACAAACCCACACCAAAACCCATTAATAAATTAGCCGCCACTAAACCTGGAAAATCATTAGTCGCCGCCAACATCAAAGAAGCGACAGCCGAAATCATTGCCGCCAGCAATAAAGTTCGCCGCCTTCCCCAAAATAAGGAATCGCAAAAAGAACCGCCCAAAATGCGGCCGAATATTCCCGAGATTGAACCGCTACCCAAACCAATCCCGACAGCAGTTGCAGATAAGCCGACGCGATCGACAAAAAAGATCGGCGCGTAAAATAAAGTAAAACCGGTACCGCTTTGCGAGAGGAATCTGCCGGCGGCGAGAATCCAGACTTGAGTCGGGAGACGGGGAAGCCAAGATGATATTTGAAACTTAGGCATAATTATTTATTATAGTCGGCGGCTGAAACCAGGTATATACAAACTTTCGTCAGCCGGACGCCGACGGTCGAATTAAAATACAATTAAAGCATAATTGGGTATTATCGAGTCAAACCAAAACTCAACCCTATTTGTTCGCAAGCTTTTCGATAAATTAAACTGTCAGCGGATTCATAAATCACCTTTCCTTTTTCGATAATTTCCCTGACAAATAAATCATTCCAAGCTAGCCTTTGTTCAATTTCAGCAGGAGTTCGCACTAATAAATTTACACCAAATTTCGGTTGAGTTTTACTTAGTATTTCCCAAGTTTTGCGAAAATTGTTACCTGATAAAAATAAAATTACCAACATATCAACGTCCGAATCGCTCGTGGGATTGACCTAGGCGTAAGAGCCGAACAAAATTATTTTATCGGGTTTAAATTAATTGGCTATTGCCGCACTCAATTCCAGAATTTTGTTTATTTCAATCCTTGGCTAATATCTTTGATATTTGGCAATTTAACTGTAATAATAACACATAAATTTGATCGCTATATTGCTGGAATGAGTAATTATCAATAGTTGTTTGCGATCGCCACAACGTTTAAACTGTTGCTGTGCGATCGCCCGACGAGCTGAATCCCAGTAGGGTGCGTCAGCTTTTAGCAGTCAATTATCGATCGAACAATCCGCTGCTGACGCACCCTACAGCCTGCACGCTTAACAATTCTTCTAAATCAGTTAACCAAAAGTTACCATTAATTTAAAAATACTTAACACGATTATCGGAAAAAGTTAGTTAAGCTCTAGAAAAGGCAGAATAAAATTTTAGAGGGTCTAATTATATGACAGCTATTACTACATCGAGAGTGGAATCAATCAGACCCCGCTGGCAAGCAATTGTCATGGTAGCCTTAATTTTCTGGCTCAGCGGTAGCGTGATTTTGGATCTATTAGTCATGCCCAGTCTCTACGTATCTGGGATGATGGTATCTCCCGATTTTGCAACAGCCGGAAATTTAATGTTCTGGGGATTCAACCGCGTCGAGTTAATCTGTTCGGGCGTGGTAGCAACGGGTTTGATGGTTTTGAGCAATTTAATGGGTGACTCCGGCAAGCGCAGCCGCACAGCAATCGTATTATCATTGGTACTTCTGGCGATCGCCCTGATTGACACCTACGGCCTCACACCTCAAATGAGCGCCTTGGGAATGCAGCTAAATCTGTTCGACTCCGCCACAGAAGCGCCCGCCGGAATGAATTCACTCCACCAAGGATATTTTGTGTTGGAAGCGATGAAGTTGGCTGTCGGCGGTACGCTGCTGGGCTGGTGCTACGAAAACCAAGTTTAATTGACACAATCCTCAAAGGTTGAATTGAGAAAAAACTCAAACTGTAGCGGCGGGCGTGAATTCACACCCGCCGTTAATTTTTGGGAATTTTAGCGATCGCAAATCCTACTCTGAAGCTTGGGCCTCATCTGATTTCGGCCACAGCAAGCGCAAGCCCATTACCGCAAATCCGATCGCCGCGATCGTCTTTACCAGTCTCTCCGGTAACACCTCCGCCGTACCTTGTCCTACTAAAACACCAAGGAAACTCGCCAGCAGCAGCGCCGACGCCGTACCGAAAAATACAGCCCGCGGCGAGTTACAACTGCTACCAAGGGCGATCGCAGCTAATTGACTTTTGTCACCCAATTCTGACAAAAATACCGTAATAAAAGTTATTCCTAAAAGTTGCCAATCCATGCTTTTTTTAGTTATTAGTTAGGTCTTGTACAAATATACGACTTACCCACAGTCAGAGTACATCTCACTTTGACAAATATGTTTGTAGGGGCGAAGCATGACCGTAGTCAATATGGGATTATAACTAA
>NZ_JAUBOJ010000451.1:0-5497 GCF_036700185.1 Microcoleus sp. BM001215392
GTCTGACATCTGCGGTTTCTGTATCGATCGAAGACTTATGCAATTCAAGTCTAGTTAACGATCGACTGTCAACTGTCAATCGTCAACTATCAATGACCAATCACCAATTCCCTAATTCCAACGCTTCTTGCGCTGTCGCTGGTTCGCCACTGACTCCACCAGTCCCAGCCCGAGAAAATTACTCAGCAGCGACGCATTTCCGTAACTCAGGAAAGGTAGCGGAATCCCGGTAACTGGTGCTAAGCCGATGTTCATCCCGATATTTACGAATACCTGAAAAATTAACATTGACAGTACGCCGATCGCCAGCAATGAACCAAAATTGTCGTTGGCAGTTTGTGCGATCGTCACCAAGCGGAAACAAATGACCCAAAACACCACCAGCACGCAAATACAGCCAATAAAACCCAATTCTTCGCCGATCGCAGAAAAGATAAAGTCTGTATGCTGTTCGGGAATAAAGTTAAGCTGAGTTTGGGTTCCGTGAAACAAACCCCTGCCTTTGAGTTCCCCGGCCCCGATCGCAATCCGAGATTGAATCAAGTGATATCCGCTGCCTAAAGGGTCTTTCTCGGGGTTTAAAAACCCTGTCAAGCGCATTTTTTGATAATCCTTGAGCACACCCCAAAAAACGTGCCCGACGTGTCCTGAAACCACGTTCACCAGCACAGTAGCGAAAGTCCCCAACCAGGGCCAAGGTAGGCTTCGCCAAGCGATAATACCCGCAATAACTACCCAGCCTATCCAAATCGGTGTAGACACGTTATTGAGGAGAACTGAGAATAGAGGAGAGAACAGCAATATCAGCCAGCCGGGATTGACATTACCCCAGTAAAACATCCCGATCGTGATCGCGCCAAATACGAGGGAAGTACCTAAATTTGGTTCGGCAAAGATCAATCCCCAGGGTACGGCCATAATCGCCAGCATCCTCAACATATCCCGCACCGTGGGGACAGTCTTGTCGTGCAGGAGAGCTGCTAAGGTGACAATCATCCCTACTTTGGCAAATTCTGACGGTTGCAGGTAGAAGCCGCCGATATTGATCCAACGCTGAGCACCGAGCCCTGTAGTACCGATAAACCGGACTGCGATCAGCGACAAATTGATTAATATGTAAATCGGCCATTTCCACTGAAGCAGTATTTGGTAGCGACAGCGGGAAAAGACGATCGCCAGCAACACACCAACTGCGCCCGTTACCCAGTGGCGCCACCAATCGATCGAGCCCTGGTTGATTTCGACGCTGCGGATCATGATTCCGCCGAAGATGGTGAGGCCGATGCAAGCGGCAAACAACCAAGGATCAGCTTCTTCCCAGGGTTTGAAGATCGATGTCCAGCGGTTTCTGACTTGTACTCTTTGAAACATGAGGATTTTAGATTTTAGATTTTAGATTTTAGATTATCGAGCCGATTTTCGGAAGTTGTAGATATATTTCGGATTCTGACTTGCTACGGTACTTTGGCAGTGTTGGTGTCAGTATGTCACTTTATTCGCCTAGTTATACTGAGGTTCCGGGCCTTCAGCAACGGGTGTTCTGTCGCCTGTGCGCTCACTCATACTCTGTGGGCGCCTGTTACCAGCAAGAATTGGTTGAAAGCCCTCGCGCCCGATCGGGATCAATTAAAATAAGACTATTCATTGCTTCAATCCTCGGACTTAAGGGTAGAGATAGCCCTCAAGCGGTCAACTCTCAACTGAACGCACCAATCTTCAGGCGGGGTGCTCGGGGCGCCCCGATTTGTAGGTTGCGCCCCCACAGCAACTTACTAAGATTTAATCGCCGATCGCCTCGCAAATCCTACCATCATCCTCGGCCCGGTTCGTAAAGGTATTCAAAACCGTTACCATCGGGGTCTCTACCGTAAAAAGATGCTGTACCGTCGCGGTGTTCGTGAATTTGGGTGACGGAAACACCTTCAGCTTTGAGCTGTTGGTAGGCGGATTCCATTTCGGTGCGATCGTCAAATACGAACCCAAAATGCGGCCCTGCTTGGTCGTAAGTCGGACTCAACAGCGCCAGTCCGTCCTCTCCTGCTTTCAAATAAGCCCAGTCTGCATCTTTCCAGACTAACTCCATGCCCAAATTGAGGTAAAACTGGGCAGATTTCTCTATGTCTTGCACGCAAACGGCTACGTGTCCCAATCGTTTTAGTTTCATGTTTACAAAATTTATGGTTGTGCTTTAGTTTATTGTATCTTTTTTCATTTGTTTCTAGATTAATTAGGTATTTTTTCAGGACTTTTGGTGGCTACTAATTGTACTTTTTCTACTTGTTTGCTGGCGTCCATTTCGCTAAACAGTTGAATGGCGCGGTCAAAATTTTCTTGGGCTGGCTCGATGTTACCAAGTTTTTGTTCTGTCAGGGCTAGTTGATAGCAAGCTTCGGCTCGGTCTAATTTAGCGCTGGGTAGATCGAGTATTTGTATTGCTTCTGCGTGGTGCAAAAGTGCTTGGTCAAATTCTCCTTGTTCTCGGTACAGGGCGGCTATACCGCTGAGAGCTTTGGCTTTGACGGTGCTGTACTGGTTTTCGTCGGCTTGGGCGATCGCTTGGCGGTACAAGCTCAAAGCTTTCTCTGTCTCTCCCAGGTTTTTGTAGGTGGCGGCTAGAAAAACTAGCTTATATCCTGTACCCACCAATTGACTCTCTTCGCGATCGGCATACAGTTTTTCGGCGAGTTCCTTGGCGGCTTTTTTGACTCCCACACAGGAGTTGAGAAAAGCTAAGCCGACCTCGATCGAATAACTGTTAATCCCGATAATCCCGATTTCTTCCCGCGAATTTTTGATCTTGACAAATATCTCCAGAGCTGATTCGAGTTCGCACAGTTCTATTTGACAAAAACCTATATTAATCGCTGCGTTAAGTTTCCAAAATTCTAGATTAGCTTGTTTGCCGTTTTCCGGTTCGCTGCTTTTCGCTAAACTTTGCAAACATTTACTTGCTTTTATTTCGGATATTTGGTGACATTCTATGGCTTGATTAATATCGCCCAATATTCGGTAAGAAATGCCTAAAATACTGTATAGACCGCTCAAATAATAATCAGATGTCACATTGTTGACGATGCGAGTAGTTGCTGAAATTATTGGCTGCAAGAAACCTAGTTTGTAGAGCGCTCGTCCGAGCTTGTAATCTTTAGCAAACTGGATATTAATTTTTTTGAGGATGACGCTAGCGGCCTGCTCGAAACAGCTAATTGCGACGTAATGATAGTACGCTTCAAAAGCTTTCAGGGCATCTTCTACAGTCTCAATAGTCTCTACGCTTTCAGTCCAAAATTCGGCTGCTTTGCGGTTGGCGGTGTCCCAGTCGGCGGGCGAGAGCCGATCGACTGCTTCTTCCCGAATTGCTGGATGCACCCAGTATTCGCCTTTTTGGGACTCGACTAGCGATCGGTGCAACAGCGATTTAATGATTTGTCGCCGTCCGGCTTCGGGCACGTCCCACAGCAAACACAAAAGTGCGTCAGTGGGGACTGTCGGCACGTCTTGATAGCGGTAGCAGCCCAAGCGACAGAGGAGTTGATAAGCTTCGGGATCGAGTTCTTGCAGGCGGTTGAATTGACTGGTAACTAAATTTTTTAAGTCGGTTTCCACCAGCGGATCGTCGCTGTTTTCACCCCAGTAGGCTGCCATATCTCCGTCAAAATCTTCTCGGATTGTCCCCCAAAGAATGCCCATGGCTTTGGCATTTCCGCCGTAAACTTTGTGCATTTCCCCGAGGGCGATCGCATCTGTGTTGATATTGCGATCGTTAAAATACTGCTGCCAAGTTTCCACATCCAATCCCGGAAGCAGGTAGTGTTCGACGGTTACGTCAGAATCGCAAAGTCGATCGCGACTGGTAATCAGCGTTACCGACTGCACCGCCGCGTCAGCCAAAACTCGCAACAGTTCGACGTACAGCCTGTGGGGTTCAATAAACTTACCTTGTCCGTCGAGGGCGGCTTCCAAATTGTCAATTAAAACACCGACTTTGAGAGTCTGAAGCTGCCGCTTCAGCCGCCCGAGCGTGACGCCAAAGTCTGGCCCTGGTTCTTCTTGAAAGTCTTGCTTGAGCCATTCTTCGATCGCACTTTCTAAGGCTGTGAGGTTTTCTGTCTCTTTTGCCATCAATAGTTCAATTACGCGATCGAACCCTTGAGATTTGAGGTACTGCCTAGCTAAAGTCGTTTTGCCCATACCGCCGGCAGCTTGGATCACAATAACTTTAGCGCCTTGGGCTACCAGAGTATTCAGATCCTCGATCGCCCCACACCTACCCAAAAAGTTCGGGTTTTCGATTTCCAACTCAGCGTCTATCCCCAGAGAAACTCGAGCCGGAACAATTTGTCCCGACTGCGGTTCTAGTTTCGAGTAGCTGCGCCAATATCGATCTATTACCGCTTGCAGGTTATCTCTTTTAACTTTTTCGCCTTCTCCAAACAAAGCTGAAAGCCGCTTCCACAAATTAGAGGCAGCATCTTTAACAGTCCCTACTCCATATCCTTCACCGTCTGCAACCTGTTGGTACGTCCTGCCTTGCACCCCGATCCAAGCTTCGCGAAAGATAGCGCTGTCAAGGTTGTCGAGAGTTTTCAGGTTTCGAGCCACAAGTAACGAGTTAGTAAAATCCAGTGCTTGATCCGCTTCCATTGAGTCACCAGGTTTAGCGTTACCTATATCAAACAACTCTAACAGACTTTTTCCGACTCGCTTACGGGCTCAAACAGCCGACTTATAAGGACTTTTGCCGACTGACAAGGCCGAGGTTGGCCGGCGAGACTGTTGAGTGTGGAGGGGAAGTTGACAGACAAGCTTCTGACATCCGCACCAATCAAGTCGAGTTTACATTCAGGAGCAAGCAGCTATGTCTATTAACAATGATGAAAAGGCGATCGTCGATGAAGTAATCCGCCCTCAAGAATGCGGTAGGGTGCGTTTTCAGAGCACTTGGTGGCCGGCAAAATGCGATCGAGACATAACTTTTGTGCCGGGCGACGTGGTTCGGGTGGTGGGAATTGACAACATTACCCTGATTGTCACAGCCTAAGTGCCGGTGGGGTAACGACCCCAGCCATCAGTTTTTCGCATCTCAAAGTTCAGCCAAATTTATAATCGGGAGCTAGCAATCATGACTTTTGAAAATTCCGAAAAAGCGATCGTCGATGAAGAAATCCGCCCTCTAGAGTCCGGCCGCGTGCGCTTCCAAAACAGTTGGTGGCCTGCAAAATGCGAGCAAGAGATCACTTTTCAACCGGGTGACGTGGTTCGCGTCATCGGAATTGACAACATTACTCTGATTGTGGCAGCCTAGCTGCCGATCGAGCCAGCGAATCGAGTCCTGCAAGTTTTTGCCTCTCAAGAATCCGACAAATCAGCACTCAGGAGTCCTAAAGTTATGAGTCTCAGCCATTTAGAAAGAGCGATTGTCGAAGAAGAAATTCGGCCTCAACAATCCGGTCGCGTCCGTTTTCAAAGCACTTGGTGGCCTGCGAAGTGCGATCGA
>NZ_JAUBOJ010000452.1:0-5452 GCF_036700185.1 Microcoleus sp. BM001215392
CCCCCCTTAGCAAGGGGGGGTTGGGGGGGGTAAGCTCTTGATTCTGCATCAGTAGAAGGCAAAAATTCTACTAAATGAGGCATCACTCCAATCGGCCCCATTCCCGGGCCGCCGCCGCCGTGGGGAATGCAGAAAGTTTTGTGCAAATTCAAGTGACAAACATCAGCACCAAAATCACCAGGGCGGCACAAACCAACTTGAGCGTTCATATTGGCGCCGTCCATATAAACTTGTCCGCCGCAGTTGTGGACAATCTCGCAAATCTCTTTAATTTCTGCTTCAAAAACGCCGTGGGTAGATGGATATGTTACCATCAAAGCAGCTAATTCATTTTTGTGCTTTTCGGCTTTTTTCTGCAAGTCGGAAACATCAATATTGCCCTGAGAATCGCAATCAACTGCAACTACTTTCATCCCCGCCATCACCGCGCTAGCTGGATTTGTACCGTGGGCTGACTGGGGAATCAAACAAATATTCCGGTGAGATTCGCCTCGGTGTTCGTGGTATTGACGGATTACTAACAAACCCGCGTATTCGCCTTGGGAACCAGCGTTTGGTTGCAAAGAAATTCCGGCAAAACCGGTGATTTCTGCCAGCCACTGTTCGAGTTGCACGAACATCATTTGATAGCCGCGGGTTTGATGGCTGGGTGCGAAGGGGTGAATCTTGCTAAATTCGGGCCAACTAACGGGCAGCATTTCGGCTGTGGCATTCAATTTCATCGTACAGGAACCCAAGGGAATCATCGATGTATTCAGTGACAAATCCTTGGCTTCCAATCGGTGCATATACCGCAAAAGCTCGGTTTCCGAGTGGTAGCTGTTGAAAACAGGATGGGTGAGATAGCTGGTTGTACGATCGCAAAAATCAGGTAAAGTCAAGTATGAATTCAATTCCTCTGCATCCAGGGGAATGTTGAGAGCATTCTGTCCGTCAGCTCTGATATAATCCTTATTCTGTGAGAAAATTTCCCACAACTCTTGCACATCTTCAACCGTGACAGTTTCATCTAAAGTTATTCCCACTGTCGCAGCATCAAAAACTCGGAGATTAATTTGGCGAAGTTGAGCAGCTTCGAGAAGTTCTGACAGCGGTTTGTCTCCCAATTCTACTCGCAGAGTATCGAAGAAAGGTTGGGAACCAATTTTGTATCCGAAACTTCTTAAACCGGATGCCAAAAGTGCAGTTAAACTCCAGACTTTCTCGGCAATGTTTCTGAGTCCAGACGGGCCGTGATAAACAGCATACATACCCGCCATCACTGCTAGCAAAACTTGCGCGGTACAAATATTGCTAGTTGCTTTTTCGCGGCGGATGTGCTGTTCGCGAGTTTGCAATGCCAAGCGTAAAGCTGATTTGCCGTTAGCATCTTTGGAAACGCCAACAATTCGCCCCGGAACTTGCCGTTTAAACTCTTCTTTGGTGGCGAAATAGGCTGCGTGAGGCCCTCCGAATCCGAGGGGAATTCCGAAGCGCTGGGTGCTGCCTACGGCTATGTCCGCGCCGAATTCGCCGGGGGGTGTGAGGAGGCACAGGCTCAAAATATCGGCGGCTACTGTGACTAAGGCGCCGACTTCGTGTGCCGATCGAATAAAATCGCTATAGTCGTAAATTGCGCCGTCGGTGGCTGGGTATTGCAGGAGCGCGCCGAAGATTGTACGATCGAACTCAAAGCTTTGATGGTCGCCGACAATCACTTCAATTCCCAGCGGTTTAGCGCGAGTTTGCACCACTTCGATGGTTTGCGGGTGGCAATCTTGAGACACAAAAAATGCTTTTGCTCCCTTTTTGCTAGCGCCGTAGCTCACCGCCATCGCTTCCGCCGCCGCCGTCCCTTCATCCAGCAAAGAAGCATTGGCAATTTCCAAACCCGTGAGGTCAATTATCATGGTTTGGAAATTCAGCAAAGCTTCCAAACGCCCTTGGGCAATTTCGGCTTGATACGGAGTGTAGGCTGTATACCAGCCGGGATTTTCGAGGATATTCCGCCCGATGACTGGGGGAGTGATGCAGTCGTGATATCCCGTGCCGATGTACGATCGAAATACCTGATTTTTGCCAGCAATTTCTTTCAATTCTGCCAAAGCCGCGTACTCGCTGGAAGCTGCGGGAAGTTGTAGCGGTTCAGAAATGCGAATCGCCGCCGGAACCGTTTTATCAATCAAGTCATCAAGGCTGTCCAGGCCCAAAACATCTAGCATTTGCTGGATTTCGCTGGGTGTCGGGCCAATGTGTCTGGCTGCAAAACCATCGATGGAAACAAGGTTTTGCTGCTGGCTGGGTTCAAGTTGCGGGCTGTAGAGTACCAAGGCTGATTCTCCTGAATTGACTTTTCTTCTTTGTTTGTAACATTTCGCCACAAAAGAAGGAAGTTCGGCAGCAAGCAATGTGCCAGATGTAGCGGATGTCACGGATGTAGCGGAGCGAGCAGAGCAATATGCGAGATTTAACGGAGGTTAGAGGTTGGAGGGAAGAAAAAAGATTTTCCCCTTCTGACCTCTCTCCCCCTCTTCGCTTCTCCCCTATTCCCCTTCCACCATTTTGCGGTACTGTGCGACAGACAAAGCATCATCGGCGTCGCTGGCGTTGTCAACGCGCACTTTCAGCAGCCACCCAGCGCCATAGGGGTCTTCCGCCAAATTTTCGGGAGACTCTACAATCTCATCATTGCGTTCTATGACTGTACCGGTAATGGGCGCTTTCAAATCTTCAACGGCTTTCACTGACTCGACTGTACCGAAAGCTTCGCCCTTTTCGAGCCCTGCGCCGACTTCGGGCAAATCTAGAAACACGATATCACCGAGTTGGTCAACGGCAAAGGCACTAATGCCGATAGTGGCTATTTCCCCTTCGAGTCGGATGTATTCGTGAGTGTCTAGGTATTTCAGGTCATCGGGGTATGTTAGTGTCATGTCAATTCCTCGGCGTAAAAAAGTATACTTTCCATTCGTCAATAATATATAGCAATCTCAAGTCAGTTATGAACGCAGTTCAGGCTTTGACGTTGCACGGGTTCTGCGGCACATCCCACAACTTATTTATGATTGTTATATAAATGTAATGGGAGAAGACTAAAGCCCGAACGATAGAACCTGAAAAACCTGATTTAATTTGGGCGGTTGGGAGAGCGATAAAATGGCTTTTTAACCACCGTCGCCGGATAATTTTTCCCGCGAATTTCGACTTCTAACTGCTGGCCAAGTTTCCCTAATTTTGCCGGAACAACCGCAAGTGCTACCGCCCGATTCAATGTCGGCGATAATGTACCGCTAGTAACTTCTCCTACGGTTTCGCTGTCAAATATTACCGGATAGCCATGGCGCGCAATGTGCCGCCCCTGCATTTCCAAGCCTACCAACCGTTTCGATACTCCCGCGGCTTTCTGCTGTTCCAAAACCTGGCGCCCAATAAAATCGCCTTTGCTATCGAGGTGAACTACCCAACCCAATCCCGCCTCCAAAGGCGTGGTATGGTCGTCAATATCTTGACCGTAAAGTGCCATCGCTGCTTCTAAACGCAAAGTATCTCGCGCGCCTAAACCGCAGGGAACAACACCAACATCTAGGAATTTTTGCCAGACTTTCTTTCCGGTTTCTATATCCACCATAATTTCAAAGCCATCCTCGCCGGTGTAACCTGTTCTGGCGATAAAACTCGGCTGTCCTAACAGCTTTGTTTCTAAGTGTCCGAAAGCTTTGATTGGTGCGAGGTTGTCTTCCACAAAAGGCTGGAGGTATTTAACAGCTTCTGGGCCTTGAATTGCAATTAAAACTTGCTCTTCGGAGATGTCGGTAAAAATAAGTTCGCTCAAGTTTAAGCGGGCGAGAATCCAGGCTTTGTCTGCGATGCGAGTGGCCGCGTTGACAATGATTGCTGCACGTTCTTCGCCAGTGGTGGCGTCGGGTTCTTGGCAGTAGAAAATAATGTCGTCTAGGATGCAGCCTTTGTCATTTAATAAGACTGTATATTGAGCTTGTCCTGGTTGCAAGCGGCTTAAGTCTGAGGGTACTAAGGATTGAAATTTTTCTATTAGTTGTTTGCCTTTCAAACAGAATTTTCCCATGTGGGAAATATCGAACATTCCTGCTTGCTGGCGTACTGCTTGGTGTTCGCTGCTGATGCCTGCGTACTGCACTGCCATCTCCCACCCGGAAAAGGGCACCATCCGACCTTTGAGCTCTAATGATAGTTCGTACAGAGGCGATCGCGCAAGCTGACTCGGTATCTCTGGATTGTTCGGTTCAGTTGAGTTTGCCACAGGTAGCGCTTTTTTGGTTGCGGGTAGACTGTTTTGATTTTACGGGAAAATTGGTTTTTGTGATCTGGGGCGCGATCGAATTTTAGGACGCGACAATGTTGTTTTGCCACAAAACTACGACACCGCAGTCGTCTTTCCACACTTATATCGATCTTGTCTATGGAGAATAGCGGGCTCGAACCGCTGACCCCTACAATGCCATTGTAGTGCTCTACCAACTGAGCTAATTCCCCTTTCTTTTCGCGCTCTCAATCATGCCTTAACTGACCGATGTTTGTCAAGCCTTTTGGAAAAAATAGTTTTGAGCCCTGGATTTGCAAGGCTTTTGGCTTTTTTTCCCAAAAAATCTCCTGGCTTCTAGACAATTGTCAATCCCTGCTCTGATTTTGATTTTAGTAAGTGTGCTGGGATATTGCGGTTAAATGGCTCAAGCAAGACCCCATGAGGAAGTACACGACTACCAGGGCCGCTGCTGAGACCGCAACTAAAGTACCGGCTAGCATTAGTGAAAATTCTCGTTGCGCGATCGCCTCTTGCATTAGGTGCAAAGACCAGGCAACGAGGGCAACGTCAATTATTAAAATAGAAACCAGCATAAGTTACGATTTGTAACAGCTTAACTATTGTAACAAAACTTTTGGCTGCGCGCAGATAAGCTCAGATGTATTTAAGTATTGATGTTAAACGTATGGGGAGCAGGGAAAAGCCATTAAGAAAAAACTATAGGTTTGATTAATAATTACAATATGCAAAGTAAATGAGAGCTAGCTCAGCTTTAGATGGCGGTTGCGCGATCGAGTGGGGCGGTTTACGGGCTGGTTGGAGAGTAGGTGCGATCGCAGTTCAAGTATAGCTTGATGGTACAGATAGCCTTTCTCACAAATATCGGGTAGACTTTTAGATTTTAGATTGGGGATTTAGAGATTGAGGATTGGCGGATAAATTGGTCAATACTCGATCTTTCCTTCGAGGCGCTACATACGATAATTTATCTCTTGGCGATGTTTGAAGTTTTGTCAAAAAGTACGACAAGTTACGACGGACGGCCTAATTTTGATGATAGTGGCTCTATTCCTGAGTTAAAAAGTAAAAAATAATCAGCTAGGGGAATCAAGTTTATGTATAACAGTTTATCAAATAGACAAGAGTGCAAAAATCCTAGAAGGGCGTAGCATTTGGACATAAAATCTTAGG
>NZ_JAUBOJ010000453.1:0-5450 GCF_036700185.1 Microcoleus sp. BM001215392
GGCGAAAATTTATCGGTTAAACCTAAGATTTTATGTCCAAATGCTACGCCCTTCTGTGATTTTTTCACTCTTGTCTATTATAGGTAACGAAAAATCCAGGGGGTTCAGTAGTACGCAGCCTGAGAGCGGACTTGCATTCCACACTACGAACTGCGTCACTTGGCGCTAACTAAGACAAATCCGCGTGTTTTGCCAGACTCAGAATCTTTGGTTGCCATTGCTTGCCACAGTTCTTCTGCTTTCACCCAAACGGGCGGGTATTTGTAGCGAGAAACATCCAGGATGAGGAAGCGATCGCTGGGTCGATTGTAGGCCGCGATGGGAGAGATATGTCCCGATTGTTGTTGATTAATGGTTCGACGCAAATAGTTAACCACCACAAAGTTATTCGGTTCTTGTAAGTTTTTGGTTGCTAGATCGCGAAACTCGTCCAGCGAAGTGTCGCTACCGTAATGCTGGTCTACTTTAACTGAATGGCTGGCTAAAAATTGCCCTAACTGATTTAACGTCATGCCTCGCAATGATAGTTCGAGTGGCGATCGGATTTGTCGCATTTGGTCATTAAAGACATTATCCTGAGTAAATGTGTGAGAATTTCCCAATTCAGGTGCAGCCGGGGCAGGAATTGAAAGAGCGTTCAGCACCATCACGATACTGGCAACACCGCAGTAAGCCGCATTTTTTTGCGTCACAAAATAGGTACTGAGTGGCAAATAGTCCCGCTGTGCAGTGCTGGTCAATAGTAACTGTTCGCCTTCTGTCGAATTGAGTGGAATCAGATTTGGAGAGACTGGAAGTGTCTTAGAGATAAATCGTCCGCTTGCTACTGAGAAGCCCAGTAAGAATGTCAACACAGGAATCGCCATTCTTAAGACTAAGAAAAAATGCTTTTTCATAGCTATTATATATTTACTTGTTTGGCAATATTAAACCCAATAAGTTGGCATTCAAATTGCGATCGATTCCTCTATTACAGTCAAAAAGTCGTTGAGAACTTCCAGATAATACTTTGTTTCCTCAGCGTTCCGTTGCACCAGCAAGGGCGATCGATATCGCCTGTTAAAAGTCAGCTAAATTGAGCCATAAATCTATCCAGCTCGGTGATGAAATTTAGTTTTTCTGTCGCACTCAGAAACGAGGATTGAAAGGAATTCTTGGCCAGTTTGTAAATATCATCTTGGCTTAAATTTAGCCCTGTTTGAACTGCCTCGATGTTTTCGGAAATATAACCGCCAAAATAAGCAGGATCGTCAGAATTTACAGTGGCACACAAGCCCAGATCGATCAACTGCTTGAGGTTGTGTTCTGCTATTGAGTCGAACACTTGCAACTTGACATTAGACAGCGGGCACACAGTTAGGGGAATCTGTTTGTCTGCAAGATATTGCACCAGTTGAGGGTCTTCCGTGCAGCGAACGCCGTGGTCGATGCGGGATACTTTGAGAAGTTCGATCGCTTCCCATATATATTCTGGCGGCCCTTCTTCACCAGCATGGGCAATGGTTAAAAAGCCCTCTGAACGTGCTTTGTCAAAGACTTCCTTGAATTTTGACGGTGGATTTCCTAACTCAGAGGAATCTAAGCCTACAGCTACGATCCGATCTTGAAATGGCTTTGCTTGTTCCAGTGTCTCCATTGCTGCTTCTGCACTCAAATCGCGCAAGAAACACAAAATCAGCTTGGATGAGATTCCTAAGAGTTGCCGTCCATCTTGCAACGCTTGATGGATGCCGTTGAACGCCGTCTCAAAAGAGACTCCTCGCTGAGTATGTGTTTGAGGGTCAAAAAATATTTCGGTATGCCGCACATTTTGGTTGGCAGCCCTTTGCAAGTAAGCCCAAGTAAGGTCATAAAAATCTCGATCGTAAAGCAGTACACTACCACCTGCGTAGTAGATATCTAAAAAAGATTCCAGATTTTGGAAGTTATATACTTCGCGTGCTGACTCCACGGAATCATAGGGCAGTTTGATGTCATTGCGCCGAGCAATTTCAAACATCAGCTCTGGTTCCAAGGAGCCTTCAATGTGAATGTGCAATTCTGCTTTGGGAATGCCATAAATGAAGTCTTTCATTTCAGTTCTCCGTTTTCACCTTGTTAGCGAATTTTGCAGACAGCAAGACACAAAGGTTTGCCTGTGTCGATCGAGAATTATTTCGATCGGGCGATCGCGCTTTTGCCTGTTACCCTCAACTCATCACTGATTTCTTGCCTGCAATTGGGAAGTATTTGGGTGCGAGCGCGTAGCCTAGCCCTCAAAAAATCTACCTGTAAATCATCAAACGTTCGGCGATGAATTGAGACAACATTTTCCAACAAACATAGTTTTTTATTTCACAGTTATAGCATCCCACCCCAAATATCTCTGCACGTACTCTTCGAGGTCTTTAAGTAAGTTTTTGCCTTCTTCAGATGGAGCAGATATCTCAATTTTATCCACAGAAGTTAAGCTATCTTTGTAAGAGCTTACCGCGTGGTAAACAACTTTAACAGCATGGAGACCACCACCAAAGTCAGGAATAAAAATAACAACATTGTTTGGCTCTAGTCTTGATTGTTGACCGCCCATAGATCTAGCCTCCTCAAAAAAATTCTTAGCCGCTGCTTCTGAACTAAAAGATAGCGAAATACTCCGAAATGCTGCTAGGAAAGCCGAATCTTTGAATGTGCTAACGCTCACTACAACCAAAGCAATTATAGGATTGCCATTCGTGGGATAGATTACCATTGGAAATTCCTCCTATTCTAAAAAGTGATGTTGTACAAACGAATAACGCTGAAATAGTGCGATCGCCTATCTTGTCTTGCGATCGCGCTGCGGTGTTACCCTTAAGCCCATCACTAGACATCTTGCGGGAATTCGTGACCGCATAGTGGGGAAGGCATGGCTTCTTAGAACAAAAGTATTTTTTTCATGCGTATAATATTATTCCACGTTTTCCTGACGCACGATCTTGCGGTCTAACGACGAATTCAGCGGCGGCATGGGCTGGAATGATTTGTTATGCCACCAATATCTGCCGAACTCGCAGTCAATCTCTGTAATTTTACGAAGGTGGGGTGCCTTCTTTGAGCGTAATGGTGAGAGTATCATCCGAGTTGGGTCGCACGGCGCGTTGGATATTGCAAATACGCTTGGTCTGCGGCGGCCCTATTGGCAGACTGGGACATGGCGGATTACCAACCAACTGTATGCAGTCAGTGCAGTTGACCGGGTAGACGCCTGGATTTCCGTGATTTTTCCGCAGTGCCTTATTCTCGATCGAGTGGATGGAGGTATTGTTCACCCCGTCAGACCAACCAGACCCGGTTACGCTCATCTTCATCCAGCAGTTGACTCCGTTTACGCAGCTGATATCGAAGGCTTCGTCGCCTTGAGTGACGTTCAGGGTAAACTCGCCAATATTTGTACCTTCCTTGCCATGATGGAAGTCGGCTCCTGCGACCGGACATTGCGGCAAAATGAAAAATCCCACGTTGCCAGTAAAACATCTCCCCTTTGGGTCGAACTCGTGTGTTGCACCAGCCTCCAAGGTGAACTTCCCTTGTTTCGGAGAACCCTGAACAGGTGACAGAATCGGAAAATCACCCACGCCAACTGGATTTGGGCAGGCTGACCCCGATCCACCGAAGGTCAGGTAAACCGTGACCGCCTGATTTGTTGCATTGTGAACCGCTAACTTGGTCATAATGACTCCTTTGAGAAAAATGCCTGATTTTCTGGCATGACGAGCGCTTCTAAAGCTTTTATTGTTTCCGAAGCATTATCTGGATAGGACTTACGTATTGACAAAAATCTGATTATGTGAATCAGACTTATTTACTGCCCTTCCTTCTTTAATTAGGTCTCCCCTTTCTCCTTGGTTGAACTGTGTGTTCGGATAACTGGTTTCAACTCCAAGCTGTGGAGAGCTTAATTAATACGGTAAATAAATAGATGGGATGAAACTAGAGTACTTTGTGCCAAGTTAATTGCTTAAATTTGTATTTCCTGTTGCTCGTGAAGGTAGTTATCATTGTACAACTCTGCAATGGGTAACTAGATGAGCGGAATACTTTGCAAGGATTTTTGCCCAGGTATTGCCAACAAAACGAGCGATCGCATCCATTGAGAATGTCGTTTTTTGCACATCTGGTGTTGTCAAGGGCGTGTTTTCAAACTCTTAAGATATACCTACAGTTACAATTCAGTTTATATTTTTAGGTAGATGCAACTCTATTTTCACCTCCCAATACAGTTTTGTTTGCGCTCCGTGGCACCAGCACTCAACCTTTGCTTTCAGTTTACAAATTTGCCAGTTCTCTACTAGACATCTTCAAAAATTAACTTTTAGCTTAATTTTTGAAGATGTCTATTATGAAGTTTTGTCGCTCCGCTAGATTTTTTCACTTCGTTCTCGATCCACTAAGGGACATTTTTTGCTCATTACACCTCCCCGAACGTTTACGTAAAAATGCGATTTCCATCTCGCTTGTAACCATCAAATGCCCAATTAATAAAACCGCCATCACCTAAATTTTCTAAGGAAAATGGATCGCCTTTTTTGGAAAAGTAGATTTTATATCCAATTGTCCTTCCAAGACTGATTGGCAGCTCATAATGCTGATGTATGAAATTCCCCTCTCGATTGTGTTTTGTGTGAATAATCACAACATTATAATCGGGAAAATTCTCCTTTGCTTTTTTGACAAAATCTTGAGTAAAATGTTCTCGTTTTGGGTCATCATCAGCTATATTAATTAGTTCGGAAACCCCTTTTAAAAGAGGGATAAGTAGTGAAGCAGTAGGTGGTATAAAAGCCATTTTTTTTCTCCTTTCATGTTGTGGATTAGTCGATTGAGTTCTAACTGTTTAGAACACTAAATTTATGTGAGTTAAGACGCAAATTGTTTCAACTCCAAGCTGTGGAAAGCTTAATTAATACGATAAACAAACAGAGGGGATGAAACTAGAGTAGTTTGTGCCAAGTTAATTACTTAAGTTTGTATTTCCTGTTGCTCTTTAAGGTAGTTATCATTGCACAACTCTGCAATGGGTGAAAATATCGCAATCTAAACTATTTTTTGTCTCTACCTAAAGTTACAATTAAATTTAAATCTTTAGGTAGATGCAACTCTATTTTTACCTCCCTATACAGTCCTGTTTGTGATACCTGGCACCAGCACTCAACCTTTGCTTTCAGTTTACAAATTTGTCAGTTTTCTGCCAGAGAAGATCGAAGAGTTAAGAAAAAACTTAAGCTTTTTGCATCAAGAGATTTTCAAAAAGCCCATACAATAAAGACTCCAGCTTTTGAACATCTATTGGCGCTCTGCTGGCTAACTCTCTTAAAATTGGTAAAATTTCCTTATCTTCATTAAAATTAAGATTGCCAGAACTTGACACCTTCAAAACGTAAATGTTGGGCGGAGTGAAACGGAGGGTTGGCAAGATTAAAGAGGTGCGATCG
>NZ_JAUBOJ010000454.1:0-5439 GCF_036700185.1 Microcoleus sp. BM001215392
CAACTTTGTTAAAGCTGTTAAATCAAGGAGATTTTCAGGGTGCGGCCGACCAATTCCCGATTTGGAATAAGGCAGGGGGTCAAGAATTAGAAGGATTGACGCGGCGGCGTAAGGCAGAGAGAGCTTTGTTTTTAGGGGAAGATTGGACAGTTTTTTAGATGTCGCTCCCACAGTGAAGTCATATCTACAAGAAAGGAACAAATAAGCAACTCCACAAAATGTGAGATAAATATGGCTAACGCACCAAATTCAACCGACTCAAAGTTTTACGCATTACTGATCGGGGTAGACTGCTACCTGCCTAATCAGTTGTATAAAAATCTTAAGGGATGTGTGCGAGATATTAACCTTGTTGCAGACTATCTCCTGAAGACACTCGAAATTCCCTTCGAGCAAATTTTCAAGTTAACCTCTCCTAATCCTGACACTATTGAGGCAATTCAAACGCCAGACATTCTGCCAACTTATAAAAATATCGTGGAGAATTTTCAGATTATTACGGAATTTGCTCAGCCTCAAGATCGAGTTTACATTCACTATTCCGGGCATGGAGGACGTGCAGCAACTATCTATCTAGAAATCAAAGGAGAGGGACAAAATGATGAGGGAATTGTCCCCATGGATGTAGGTGAATCTGACGGATATTATTTGCGCGATGTAGAATTGGCGACACTCCTCAAACGCATGACTGATAAGCAACTTATTGTCACTGTTGTTTTAGATAGTTGTCATTCTGGAGGGGCGACGCGAGGCGATTGCGATATTCGAGGTTCAGAGTCGGCAGATTTTGCAACACGTCCCGAAGATAGTGCTGTTGCTTCCCGCGATGAACTGATTAGGAATTGGCAGATATTGAGTGAGGGAAATGGTTCTTCATCAGCATGGTTGCCGCACTCAAAAGACTATGTTCTGCTAGCCGCTTGTCGTCCGACTGAGTATGCTTTTGAGTATAACGTTAATGGGAAAGAACGACATGGAGCCCTGACTTACTGGATGATCGATACTCTGGCAAGCACGACTTCAGGTATAACTTATAAATCGCTGTACGATCGCATAAACGCTAAAATTCAGAGCAAGTTTCCCGCTCAAATGCCCATGTTGCTCGGCGAGGGCGATCGCTTAGTCTTTGGGAGCGATCGCGTTTCTACCCAGTATGCTGTAACAGTGATGCAGGTAAACGAAAACCAGAAGCAAGTCACATTAAATGCAGGACTCGCTCAAGGATTGAGCAGCGGTACGCGATTTGCAATTTATCCGCTACACACAGCAGATTTTTCCAATAAGCAGCAACAACTGGCAATTATTGAAATCACAGAAGTTGAAGGGTTTACTTCCCAGGGTAAAGTTCTAGAAGCTGACATTGGTGGGATGATAGTTAAAGGACAGATTGAGCAAGGTGCTCCAGCAGTTATGGTATCTGCACCTGTCGATTTGGTGCGTCGAGTGCGCTTGTTTGACCAAAAACAAGTCGGTGACAAAGAGCATGAATTGCCGGCAGAGTTAGCAGGAAAGCAAACGCCTGTTTTAGAAGCTGTGCGTCAAGCTTTAGTAGATAATGGTTGGCTTCTTGAATTACCACCGAATGACGAGCGAGAAGCTCACTATCAAGTTGCGGTTGGCCGCAATGGCGAGTACGAAATCTGTAGTGGAATGCCTCTTAAAAATCTCAGGCCACCACTTGCGATCGATCATCCTGATGCGGCAGTAACTTTAGTCGCTCGTTTAGTTCATTTAGCTAAATATCAGACTGTTCAGGAACTCGACAATCCCGCTTCCGAACTGGCAGACTGTATTGAATTTGAATTGTGTGATGCCAATAAACAACCCTTCCCTAGTTCAAGTAACATTACCCTAGAAAATCGAGAAGTAGTGTTCCTTCGGGTCAAAAATACTTCCTCCCAAACACTTAATATTGCCGTACTCGATCTAGAGCCTACTTGGGCTATTTCTCAAATTCCTATTAAAGGAATTCCAGCACCTTTTTACCAACTACAAAGCCGAGAAGAGTTATTTATCGGACGCATACGCCCTAGAGTTCCAGAAGGCAAAGGTTACGAGCAAGTGACAGAAACACTCAAACTATTTGCAACTCGCGGATTGGCTGATTTTCGATGGCTAGCGGTAACTCCTCTGGATGAGGAATTTGACAAGAAGGGAAATCTAAATCAAGAACTAGAAAACCTAGCCAAAGAGTTTACCCAAAGGGGAGAAGCACACAGCATTAGTCCTGTCAATAATCTTTTGACTGCGATCGGTTCTGATGTTGATAATCCGCCTACCCTAAACCGTGCAATGGTTTATGAACCAGATCCTAATTCAGAGTGGGTGGTAAAGCAGATACGGATCGCTATCAAACGATAGTAAATCAGTAAAAATATCATGATTAGGAATCAGGCTACTAAACAAACCCGGTTAATTAAAAAATATTGTTTGTAGAGGATAAATTTACGAATAAACCGGGTTTCTGAACAGCATGATGAGCGTCCAGATGATCTAAGTTTTGCACCAAAATATACGGCTGGGTTAAATCTATGAAAAAAATCCTAATTTTAGCATCCAATCCCAGAAAAGACCTGAACCTAGATCGAGAAATTCGAGACTTAAATAAGGTAATAAAACGCCAGGGAAAAGATGCTCAATTTGATGTACAAATTGAGTTAGCAGTGCGTCCAGAGGATTTACAGGAGCTATTCTTAGAGCATGAACCGCTAATTATCCATTTCTGCGGACATGGAACTGGAGAACAAGGTTTGGTACTACAAAATGATGCTGGACGGGAACAGTTAGTCAGTACAAATACTTTCTCCAACTTACTTGCGCTTCATGGTAAGATTCAATGCGTTTTGCTGAATGCTTGCTACTCAGAAATACAGGCTAAAGCTATCATTGAGCATATTAACTTTGTGATTGGGATGAGCCAAGAAATTCGAGATGATGCTGCGATCGCTTTTGCAACTGGCTTTTACCAAGCATTAGCTTATGGAAAATCAATAGAGGAGTCTTACAAGCATGGCTGTGTTGCGATTCAAATTAAGATTCCCGAAAAAATTACTTCTGGTTCGCGCAATCTCGAAGGAACTCGCAAGTTTGAACTGATCGATCCGATTGCAGAAGCTATTGTCATACAAGAACATTTAAAGCCTGTTCTCATGAAAAAATCAGAACTGGCTAGAATTCCCGAATATCAAGCAACAACTTATTTAGATAATTCATCGGATTTTAGAGAAGCAGTAAAAGCAGAAATTGCCCGCAAACGATATCGAGAACAAGCAAGAGAAGTTTGGGATTATTTTGGACGAGTTCCTGCTAGAGTTCAACCGCTGACCCAACGAGAATATCGTTACAGACAGGCTTTACTGAATCGAGTCAAGGATTCCTGGATCAAAGGATTTTTATCCAACGCTCTGCATACCCAGGTTCTGATTGAATGCAAGACAAAAGAACGTCCTGATGCCGTTCAACGTCCATTTGATGATGTAGATGATATGCCTGTAGAACTCGATGAATCCTTTGAAGAACTACAGGAAACAGAAATTTATGCAGAAATGGGGACAGGTAAAACTCTGCTGATTTTAGGGGAACCAGGAACCGGAAAAACAATTACTCTCCTGAAGATAGCACATCGCTTGGTTGCTCGCAGCGAACAAGATTTAAGCCAGCCTATTCCAGTAGTATTTACCCTGTCATCTTGGGGAAATAAGCGACAGACTATTGCTGAATGGTTGGTAGATGAACTCAATAATAGATATAAAATTCCTCCATCTTTAGGTAAAATTTTGATTGAACAGGAAGAACTAATTCTGCTGTTGGATGGTTTAGATGAAATTGCCGAAAAATATCGCAATGCTTTTGTTCGTGCTTTGAATCAATTTATCGAAACTCATGGCGTTACTGACATCGTTGTGTGCAGTCGCGTTCGAGAGTATGATGCTCTATCAGAGCGTTTAAAGCTATGCAGTGCGATTTGCATTCAACCGTTAACTTCCGAACAAGTTTACCAATATTTAGATGAAGCTGGAAACCAACTTATCCATTTAAAGAATCTGCTAAAACAAGATACTGAATTAGAGGTATTTGCCAGAAATCCTTTGATTTTGAGTGTGATGAATTTGGCTTATCGGGATTGTTCGCGGGCAGAGCTTTTAAATCAACTTAGCTCACGAGAGCAACGCTATCAACGCTTATTTGAAACTTATATTAAACGGATGTTTCAACGGGGTAAAAAAGTTAAGCCCTATTCCGATCGGCAAACGAAGCGATGGCTGCATTGGTTGGCAAAAGGCATGGTTAAATCGTCAGAAACAGTATTTTTAATTGAGCAATTACAGCCGAGTTGGTTACATACTAACTTTCAAATAAATATTTATTATAAAATTGGTGTTTTGCTGCTGACAGTGTTAATGTCTGGGCTAATTTGTTTGCCAATTGGGATGATTATTTGGTGGCTCGACTATCTGTCGGGAATAAAGCATGAACTGATTCTAGTTCTGATTCCTGTAGTGAGTAAAGGAATGACTGCGGGATTTATCTTTGGGTTGATTGTGGCGCTGGCAAAATTAGAAATTAAACCAGTGGAAAGCATAAAATGGTCTTGGCAGGAAGCGAGAAAAAGTCTAACTTACGGGCTAATTTTTGGAGTAATTTCTGGGCTAATTTTTGGAATACAAACGGCGCTGGTTTTTGGAAATCCTGCTTCTGCTAATATGCTCGGAGCGTACAAATTACTCGGAACACAGAGAGCAGCGCTAATAACAGCGTTAGCTCAGGGGTTGTTTGGAATACTAATTTATTGTTTGAGTCGGGGCTTTAGAGGCCCAGAAATAGATACCAGAATTTTCCCGAATCAGGGTATCTGGAAATCTGCTAGAAGCGCGGGGTTATTGGGGCTGTTAGGAGGACTGGTAGTAGGGCTGCTACAAGGGTTGCAAGGAGGGTTAATAGTAGGCCCGATGGTAGGAATAACCGGATTTATGGCAGTAATTCCAGCTCTGGGAGGAGGTTTGTTTTATGGATTATTTCTAGGGCTAATTTTTGGTGGGAGTGCCGCCTGCATTCAACACTTGACTTTACGTCTCATCCTTTACTTTCACAAATACGCTCCCTGGAACTATGCTCGCTTTTTAAATTATGCTGCTGACTGTCTTTTTCTGCAAAAGGTTGGGGGTGGATATATCTTTGTTCACCGGATGTTGCTGGAACATTTTGCTGGGATGAAGCTGGATTAGAGTTGGATTGGAAGTTGGGCGATCGCATTCTAACAAAAAACAAGCGCCCAAACTCTTCTTCCCTCACAACAGTCAGCCCTAGGGAAGGGTGGCGAATCGCCCCAGCAATAAAAACTACTCATACTAACGATATAATCTTACAAAAAAATTCAACCCAAAGGAGCCTTAACTAATGACACACTTCGGCATTCTCTGTCCACCAGTCACTGGCCAC
>NZ_JAUBOJ010000455.1:0-5371 GCF_036700185.1 Microcoleus sp. BM001215392
AGTAAGTAAATGCCCGATTGGCAATTGAAAACCCCTGTAGCTTTGATTATTTTTAAACGCCCCGCAGAAACCGAAAGGGTGTTTGCAGAAATTCGCAAAGTTAAGCCGCCGAAACTTTTAGTAGTGGCTGACGGGCCCCGTGCAAATAAACCGGGGGAAGAGCAAGATTGCGATTTAGCTCGTGCGATTGTGGAGCGAGTAGATTGGGATTGCGAAGTGTTAAAAAATTACGCTGACGTGAATCTGGGCTGCCGGCGGCGGGTGTCTAGCGGTATAGATTGGGTGTTCGATCGCGTGGAAGAAGCGATTATTATTGAGGATGATTGTTTACCAGATCCGACGTTTTTCCGTTTTGCCGAAGAATTGCTCGATCGCTACCGAGACGATCGGCGGATCATGTCAATCTCTGGTCAAAATGTTCAGTTCGGGCGAAAAAGAACTGATTACAGTTACTACTTTTCTCGCTACAATCACTGCTGGACTTGGGCGAGTTGGAGGCGAGCTTGGCAGCACTACGATTTAGACATGAAGCTGTGGCCGGAAATTCGCGATGGTAATTTTTTGGCTGATGTACTGCCAGACGCGCAAGCTGTAAAAGTGTGGACAAATATTTTTCAGCTTTGTTATGAGGGAAAAATAGATACTTGGGATTTCCAGTGGGCATTTGCTAGCTTTATTCAAAATGGTATGAATATTCTGGCTAATGTCAATTTAGCTTCTAACATTGGACACGGTATGGGAGGAACCCACACGGCGGATGTCAGCAGTCCATACAATAATATGGTTGCCGAGGCTATAACATTTCCGATGAAACACCCGCCCTTTGCAATTAGGGACACGCAAGCAGATAATTTCACTCAAAATACTTTGTATGATTACGATCCGCCGCTGCTAAAGAAGGTGCAAAAAAAAGTTCATAAACTGTTGAAAAAAACCCAGTAAAATCAGAGATAAATCTAGAGGATAGGCAGGGGAGATGAAGGTTGTAATTCTCAATAGTTCTGATACGGTCGGCGGTGCAGCCCGCGCTGCTTATAGACTGCACCAAGGTTTGCATGGAATTGGCGTGTCTTCGCAAATGCTGGTGAAAAATAAGAAAAGTGGCGATCCAAATGTCATCTTGTCAGAGCCGGGCATTGCAAATAAGTTTGATAAAATTGTTTCAACTATATCTAACTCGCCATTGCGACTTTACCCTCAGAGAAATCCTGTGATATTTTCTCCCCAATGGTTGCCAGATTCCCTAGCTGCTAAAGTTGCCAAAATCCAACCTGATATTATTAACCTGCACTGGGTTTGCGGGGGTTATATGCAAGTAGAAAGTGTTCGGAAGTTTAATCGACCCCTAGTCTGGACGCTCCACGATATGTGGTCTTTTACGGGTGGGTGTCATTACAGCGAAGAGTGCGATCGCTACACTGAATCTTGCGGTAGCTGTCCGCAACTGCACAGCAGCAAAGATGCGGATCTGTCGCGTTGGGTGTGGGAGCGGAAAGCGAAAGCTTGGAAAAATATTGACCTAACTGTGGTTAGCCCTAGTGCTTGGTTGGCTAAATGCGCGAGTTCTAGTTCTTTGTTCAAAGATTATCGAGTTGAGGTAATTCCTTACGGCATCGATATTCAAAAGTACAAACCCATAAAGAGTCAATGGGCGCGAGAAATCCTGAATTTACCTAAAGACAAACAAATTGTACTGTTTGGAATTGCAGGGGGAACTAGCAATCGCTGGAAAGGATTTAATCTGCTAGTATCTGCTTTGCAAAGCCTGACCAAATCTGGCTGGAAAGATCGGATAGAGCTGCTGGTTTTTGGTTCTTCTCAACCGGAAAATGCCGTTGAACTGGGTTTTAATGCTCACTATTTGGGTAATCTAGCAGATGATATCTCCCTCGCAACAGTTTATGCAGCAGCAGATGTCTTCGTCGCCCCTTCTATTTACGATAATTTGCCGAATACGGTGATGGAAGCGGCAGCCTGCGGCATTCCCAGCGTCGGATTCAAGATCGGGGGAATGCCGGATCTGATCGAGCACTGCTCTAATGGCTATTTAGCTAAACCTTATGAAACAGAAGATTTAGCTACAGGTATTGCATGGGTACTGGAAAATCGCGATCGACACCAACAACTTTGTACCAGGGCGCGCCAGAAAGTCGAACAAGAATTCAGCTCAGAGATACAAGCTCGCCGCTACTTGTCGCTGTTTTCCGAACTTGAGGGCGCCGCCCACGGTGCAGCCAATTAAACCAACTGTTTCCGCTGCTCTGCTGTCGCAAAGAAATTAGACTTTCTAAATTGTCCGTTTTCTTTAACAAAAACCATGTCTACTTGAGCCAAAGCTCCATCGAGAGGGCGGATGTAACCGCCAAAAATATCGTAAGTGACAAATCCCCGCTCTTTCATGTAACTGACAACATCGTATAATTGCGGGCCTCCAACAAAGAATTGAAACAGGGATACTTCCAGTATTACTACTTCAGTATCCTCAAGCAATTTGCGACAGCCGTCTAAAACATTCAACTCGGCGCCCTGCACGTCCACCTTCAATAAATAAGGCGCTTTTAAGTTTTTTTCTCGGCAGACATCATCGAGGACAACTAGGGGGATTTCTCGGGGAATACCGTCTGCCAGACTGCCTTCTGACTCGTTGAGAGTAGAAGAACCGTAAAGTTGAGGGTGAACGTTAATCGTAATATTTCCGGCTTGAGCGCCGGCGCCAGCCATGATATACTGAGCTTTGTATTTTTGACAAATTTCTTTTAAATTTTTCTCGTATTCGCTCAAAGGCTCTACGAGCAAGAAGTTGGTTTCGGGAAATTTTTCGTACAATTCAAAAGTTCCGTAGGCAACGCCGACATCTAGAATCGTTTCTGGTTGAAAACCCAACTTGATGAACTGATCGAGCACACCGTACATAGATGTTCTCATGCCTTTTCGCGGGACATCGAATCCCAAAGGCTTGAGCATTGTATAGGCGATTTTTTTGAGGATTTGCCTCATAATTTTTTCCAGACTACAATAATATTGAATGACACTATTATAGATTGATGAAACCACACAGCACGATAGCAACAATCATAACTTGCCACAACCGCAAGCCAAAGACCTTAGCTAGTCTCGCGGCGCTCTTCAATCAAGTGCTGCCAGCAGATGTATTGCTGGTGGTGTATTTAGTGGACGATGCCAGCACTGACGGTACTCCTGAAGCTGTGCGCGAGACTTATCCGCAGGTTAAGTTGCTCGGCGGAGATGGAAATTTGTTTTGGAATGGGGGAATGCGGCAAGGATTTGCTGAAGCGATGAAGCAGGATTATGACTATTACTTATGGCTCAACGATGATACTGTACTGGAACCGTCCGCTTTGAATACTATGCTGGCAACTTCCCGCAGCTTGGCCGATGCTCCGGGTCACACGCGAGCGATTGCGGTGGGTTCGACTCGCGATGAGGTAACTGGGGCGCTGACTTATGGAGGCTGGTTGCGCACTAGCTGGTGGCATCCTTTGCATTTTCGCCTCTTGGAGCCGATCGCAGAACCTCAGCAGTGCGATACTATGAACGGTAATTGCGTTTTAATGCCGCGATCTGTAGCTGAAGTAGTGGGAAACCTAGACCCCGCATTTATTCACAGCATGGGCGATATTGACTACGGTTTGCGATCGGTGCAACAAAATTGTACAGTTTGGGTGGTTCCCGGATACGTGGGAACCTGCTCGACTAACCCGCCCGAGGGTAACTGCTGGGAAGACCCGAACATGAGTTTGCTCGATCGATTTAAAAAGGTACTGCAACCCAAAGGTTATGGGCCAAAAGAGTCGAAAGTGCTGGTACAGCGACACACAAATATATTGTGGCCGATATATTGGCTGTTACCGTATGTGAGGTTGATTTTGACCTCAATCCGCCGAGGCCCTGTAGGGTATCGCGGCTAATATTATTTTTGCCAGCACAGGAAATGGGGAAGATTTTTGGCAACACGGCCACCTTCCTTGTCGTTGCTATAACTAAAGGTGAACCGCATGGATGAACTTCGCATTGCTTGGCTTGTCCCGGAAGTGGAATTGGGAGCTTACTGGCAGCCTGTTTTGAGAGAATTTACGAAAATTTTTAAGCATACTGTATTTTATACCGGTCGTGTTTGGCCGGGGTTCGATCCGGCGCTGCCGGGAGCATCGGCTATTCAGTTGGTGGGAAAGACTAAGTTTATTGAAACCCAAAAGATCGAAACAGGTTACGATCGCGGTTTTATTGCAGTGTCGCCTAGTATTATCGGTCATTTGCTAAAATTTAGACCTGATGTGGTGTTTCCGCAAGCTTTTTCTCTGTGGACTGTCTTGGTAATTATGTTTAAGCCGCTTTGTCAGTGGCGAGTTGCGATTATTTATGACGGAAGTTCGCCGAATACTGATTTTCGAGATTCGAGTTTTCGGACGGTGGTAAGGCGGATATTAGGTCGGTTTGCTGATGCTTTTGTTTCTAACAGCGCTGCGGGGAAGAGATATTTGGTTGAGGTGCTGAATGTACCTGAAAATAAGGTGTTTACGAGGACTTATTTGGTTCCGGATGCGGCGGCGCTTCTCAAACCTTTGGCATCTCAAGATTTGCCAAGTTTGGATTTAAAAAAGCCAGTTTTTTTGTATGTGGGACGGATTACGGCTCGCAAGGGAATTAAGACGCTTTTGGAGGCTTGCGCTCTTTTGGAACAGCAGGGATATTCTGATTATAGTTTATTGATTGTGGGTAAGGGCGATCGCCAAGAGGAATTACAAGCTTTTGTACAAGAGGCAGGTTTTGGCGATCGGGTAAACTGGGTGGGATGGGTGGACTACGGCAATCTGGGAGCTTATTTTCAGCTTGCTGATATTTTTGTATTTCCAACTTTTGAGGATGTCTGGGGTATGGTGGTACCCGAAGCGATGGTGTTTGGCAAACCGATATTATGTTCTAACGGTGCGGCTTCTTGCGAGTTAGTTGTGTCGGGGGAAAACGGTTATATTTTCGATCCTAGCAATGCGAGAGAGTTGGCGGATAAAATGCAAGTTTTTTTAGATAATCCTGATTTGATTGAGTCGATGGGAGAACGTTCGCGACAGCTCATTGCTCAAAAAACTCCTGAAACGGCCGCTAAAGCCTATGTCGAAGTTACATCTTTTTTGATGGGGAAGAGGTGAAGTTGGTTCGGCAACCGATTTAACGGATTTAACGGATGGATGTTGAAGAAGAAGGAAGATGAAACAATTGCCAATTAGATCGTGTCCGATAAATTAGCCTCAATTAAGGTGTTTGTAGTGAGGAGTTTAGTCCTCAGAATTTGGAAGGACTTGCATTCCGAACGCTCGAACCAAAAATTAGACTCAATTAAGGTGTTTGTAGT
>NZ_JAUBOJ010000456.1:0-5366 GCF_036700185.1 Microcoleus sp. BM001215392
ACTGCGGTCATGCTTCGCCCCTACAAACATATTTGCTTGCGCCCTGATGCACCCGCGGGCTTGATTAAAAATATGTACTGCCATTATCCGAATTATTCGAGATTTAGTGGCAGAGAATTACGCAAGTAAAAACCGGGCTCGATCTAAAACCCGGTTTCTATAATTTAACTTAATTTGACATTACTTTTCAGCAGTTTCGGAACTAGGTGGGAGGGTAACGAAATTCCCAAAAGCTCCAACCGTTTGATAGCTTTTTTTACCCAGTTGAGTTGTGTAAATGCTGACAACGCCTAAGTTCTGACGTTCCGTTGTATTGTCGAGCAAGTGTTCGATAGATCCCCGCTGCGAAGTCAGCAAAGTCTCTGCAACGCCACTCAAAGCTTTGGGTACGCGAGAATCATTGCGCACAGTGTTTTTAAACTCGGTTTCGAGCACGCCGGAAGCATAAGTTAGGTATTTGTCTCTCGGAGGATTTGTAAATGCCATCCCGGCGGCTAGCACGCTTAGGGCGATCGCAACTTTTCCGACATTGCCGAAAAAATTAGAAGTTGGCTTGTGAGTATTCATTGGTTTATCAATAATCATTTTTTTTCCTAGCCCGATTGAGTTATAAGCTTATCTAGATTTAAACTACACCTTCTGAGAAACAGATTTCAGAAAGGAGAGGACAGTTTTTAGATTGGAGGCGAGTTGCGGTTGCAAGCTATCGCGAGCGGGACGATCGCACTGAAATATAATTCGGATGTAGCCGGATGAGATATCCGCAGCCTGTCTTCCTTCTACTTTCCTCCCCCGCCCAAATCCGGTAAATTTTCAAAGACTTACACAAACAGTGCTTGAAGGCGCTAATTACAGCCGCAAGGTAATTGCGGCACATCCTCAACTTATTTTTGCTGAGATTTTTGTCGATCGATCTCCCGCTGCAATTCTTCAATCTGACGGCGCAAAGCCTCCGTCTCGCTGTTAGATGCTTGAGACTTGACATCAACCGCACCCTCAGCCACAGCCCGCTTGTAGTTACCCAGCTTAATTTGGCGGTATTCCTCCGAACTCGCCCAATCTCGCAAATACCGCAAACGTTCAACCGGGAAAGGGTGACTCAGCATCACGCCTTGGCCGCCGTTGTAAAGTAAAAATTTATACACTTGGTTGAGATTGTCGCGATCGAGCTCTTGATAGTTGTCAGACTGGCGGATAAATTCTTGCAAACTGCATTGGTCAGCATATTTACTGCTAACTCCCGAAAGTTTCATCATCGTTTTCATCACACCATTCAAATCATCCGTCACCAACAAAGCAGCCCGATCTGCCGACAATTCAGCCTTGCGCCGCCACTCGTAAAAAGCAAAAATTAAACCACTACCGACAATATTTCCCAGCCCCAAAGTCATCTCGCCAATTGTTGATGCAATGCTCATCGCCCACATCGCCATTTGATTTAAAGTTGGATGACCGCATTTGATGTGTCCCAACTCGTGAGCCAGAACCACCTTGATTTCTGACTCGTCCAACAAATCTAAAAGACCTGTATTTAAGACTATATAGGGTTGATTTTTCCCGAGAGCATAGCTGTTAACAGCGGGATTTTGAGACACAAACAAACCCGGTTCTGGAAAAATATCTAAAGCCTGCACGCACTCCCGAAATATATGATAAATGCTGGCATATTGGCGCGGGCCGACTTGTATGCTATTTCCCATTAGGTAAACAAATTGCGGTCGTTCGTAGACAAACTCTACAAATTTGCTAGCAATTAAGTCAAATCCAGGTACGCTGCGCAATGCGGCCTCGGCTTGGCGATCGAGGGGATGCTGAAAAGCTTCGCTAGAAATTCCTGTATAAGTAGGCATAGTTGTTGCAAAAGTTACATGAATAAGGTCAGTATGCCGATCGCCCGGTGCAGACAGACACCTGACTTATCAATCTTATCGCGACAAAATTGAACTGTTCTCGAACAGGCCGGAGAGCCTGTGCAAATTAGAGTTAAAATGGTTTTTCAGCAGCAGGTGCGATCGACAAACATCTTGCAAAGTGCCTCTGTATCGCCTCACTCAACAATTGGAACGTGCAAAAATGGCTATCCTGCGACACGAAAACGGTACAACCTACAATCAACTCAGCGACATTACTCGCGAACTCGCTCCCTTAAACATTCAACTCAACCGCTGGCCCGTGGGTGAAAATCCAGAAATTCAAAATTTATTAGCCAAAGACGCGCTCAGCGACAGCGAAAAAGAGCAAATCCTGCAAGCCCTCGACAGCTACTTCCAACAACTCCAGGAAACCGCAGGCTATCAATCCCGCGACTTAATCGTACTGCATCCAGACATTCCCAACCTCGACACCCTGCTGTCAAAATTCAACAACTGTCACATCCACGCCGACGATGAAGTGCGCTATATCGTAGCAGGCGAGGGCATTTTCGGCTTCGTGCGGCCCGATGGTAGCCAAGTAGAACTTACGGTACAGCCGGAAGAATTTATCAACGTGCCGGCGAATACGGAACACTGGTTTTATTTGACAGGAACACGGAAAATTAAAGCTGTGCGCTATTTTACCACCACAAGCGGCTGGACGCCGGAATACACGGATACTGAAATTCGTTTCCGCTTAGCCATAGTATAAATATGCCAGCTAAAGATAAGTTTCACGAACTCGTCAAAACTGCCCTCGAAAATCAGGGTTGGACAATTACCGATGACCCTTATCATATCGATCTCGGATTTGTTGATTTTTATATCGATCTGGGTGCAGAACAGTTATTAGCAGCTACAAAGGATAATGAAAAAATTGCGATTGAAATCAAAACGTTTTTGGCACCATCGACGATTTCAGAGTTTCATACCGCAGTGGGACAATTTATCAACTATCGGATTGCATTAGAATTTGACGATCCAGAGAGAACTCTTTACCTGGCAATTCCATTAAGTATTCACAGAAAATTTTTCAAATACTCATTTATTCAAACGGTAATTGAACGCAATCAAATTCCACTTTTAGTTTACGACACCGAAAAACAGGAGATTTCTGAATGGATAAAGTAAGTTTGTATCGTCAATATATTCAGGAATTGCTAACTGAACGATCTCAGAGGCGATCGCCTCACGATCCAGTTTCCAGCGAGACAATTTTCGATTTAGTCAGCGATCGCTATCAACTGGTTCATGTGGGTTGGAAAGATAGTAACACTCGAATTTATGGCTGCATAATTCATGTAGACATTAAAGATGGGAAAATTTGGGTACAGCATGACGGAACTGAAGAGGCGATCGCCAATCAATTAATAGCACGAGGCGTCCCATCCCAGGAAATTGTGCTAGCCTATCATGCACCTCATGTCCGACAATACACCGAATTTGCAGTTGGTTGATCTGAGATGTTACATCAACAGCAACAGGCAAGATGGCTGTTCCACAAGAAATTTAATCTTTGTGGAACAGGCCGGAAAGCCTGTTCATAAAAGGCTAATTGACATTGGTGCAAAATCTTAGTTAATCCCACCTCAAACTTTGTGATTTGAAGATTGCAAAATACTCAAAGCAACCGCCTCCGCTACCTTGATTCCATCAATCCCCGCCGACAGAATTCCACCCGCATATCCCGCACCTTCCCCAGCAGGATAAAGCCCTTCAGTATTCAAACTCTGATAATCCTCTTTGCGTTTAATCCGAATTGGTGAAGAAGTGCGCGTTTCCACTCCAGTCAAAACCGCATCATCCATCGCAAATCCTTTAATTTGTTTGTCAAAAGCCGGAAGTGCTTCGCGGATGGCTGCGATCGCAAAATCCGGCAAACTTGCGCTCAAATCAGTCATCACAACACCAGGCGTATAAGAAGGCTGCACAGCGCCTAGCGCCGTCGAAGGGCGATTCGCCAAAAAATCTCCTACAAGCTGCCCAGGGGCGTTGTAAGTGCCTCCTCCTAACTCAAATGCCCGTTCTTCTAGGCGGCGTTGAAACTCAATTCCCGCCAGCGGATGACCGGGATAATCTTCCGGCGTGATACCCACCACAATCCCGCTGTTAGCATTGCGTTCGTTGCGAGAATATTGACTCATCCCATTTGTCACAAGCCGCCCCGGTTCCGACGCCGCCGCCACTACCAAACCGCCGGGACACATACAGAAACTGTACACAGAACGATTATTTGCGCAGTGGTGAACCAGTTTGTAATCGGCGGCACCTAAAAGCTTGTGGCCCGCCCGATCGCCAAAACGACAGCGATCGATCGCACTTTGGGGATGTTCCACCCGAAAACCAATCGAAAAAGGTTTAGCCTCGATGTAAACCCCGCGCGAGAATAACATCTCAAAAGTATCGCGGGCGCTGTGTCCTACCGCCAGAACTATATAATTACTAGCAATATATTCTCCACTCGCCGTGGTAATTCCCTGCACCTTTCCATTTTCGATGTGAATATCTTCGACACGAGTTTGAAACCGAATCTCTCCGCCTAATGCTTCAATTTGGGAGCGAATACTTTGGACAATTCCCACCAATTTAAACGTGCCAATATGCGGCTTATTAATATATAAAATTTCCGGTGACGCTCCCGCATTCACAAGTTCTGTCAGCACTTTGCGCCCGTAATGCTGAGGATCTTTTACTTGGCTGTAGAGCTTGCCATCGGAAAAAGTACCCGCGCCACCTTCGCCAAACTGGGCGTTAGATTCTGGGTTGAATTCAGTTTTTTTCTTCCAAAATCCAAAGGTGTCAGCGGTGCGATCGCGCACAGCTTTGCCGCGTTCCAACAAGATCGGGCGAAACCCCATTTGTGCCAGCATCAGCCCTGCAAACATACCGCACGGCCCCGTACCGATCACAATGGGTCGAACCCTCAAATTGCTGGGGGCTCGGGCTACATAGCGATAACTCGTGTCTGGCGTTACCATCACATGAGGGTCTTTTTTGAAGCGTTGGAGAAGTTGCTTGGACTGTGTTGTCTCGACATCCACAATATAGACAAGCACTATTTCGGCTTTTTTGCGAGCATCGTAGCTGCGCTTAAAGATGGTATAGCTGAGCAATTCTTCGGGGGGAATTTGCAGCTTTTTGAGAATGGCGCTGGCGATCGCATCTTCAGCATGATCTAAGGGAAGTTTGATTTCGGTTATTCGTAACATATAGTAGTTGTCAGTTGTCAGCAGTCAGCAGTCAGTAGTCAGCAGAAAAATCAAATAAAATCAGTCGAATAAAAGTATTTAGGAATTACCAGAAAGAATTGGTTGAAAACCCCAAGCCTTCGAGGTAGAAATAAAAATCAGACTATTTATTACTCCAATCCTCGGACTTTTAGGTAGAGGTCGCTATCAAACTGTCAACTGTCAACTGTCAACTGTCAACTGTCAACTGTCAACTGTCAACTGT
>NZ_JAUBOJ010000457.1:0-5350 GCF_036700185.1 Microcoleus sp. BM001215392
GTTGACAGTTGACAGTTGACAGTTGACAGTTGACAGTTGACAGTTGACAGTTTGACAGCTACCTCTACCCTTAAGTCCGAGGATTGGAGTAATTAATAGTCTAGATTTTAATTTCTCCCTCGAATGGAGAGGTTTTCAACCAATTCTTTCTAGTAAACCGCTGTTTTTGGCAAAGGCGGGCGCTAAATTGTATCGGGATCGATATTTAATTCTCGCAGTTTTGCGGCCAGGCGATCGGCTCTTTGAGCTTCTTCTCCGGCTCGCTGAGTCTCTGCATCGGCTCTTTGAGTCTCAATTTCTGCAACTTCTTCAGGAGTAGGAACCAGTTCATTTGCTGCTGTAAAGAAACGCAATTGTCCGCTACAAATTCCCAAACTCAAATCAAGCTGTTGACTCCGCAGATAGCCTAATTCATTCGGTGTAATTGGTTGATATTCCCCATCTACCAAATGAAACCCAGCTAATTCTAAAGTTTCGGGATCGAACCAAAAGTAATCGTGAGTTCGGAAAGTATCTTGATAGAGTTGTTTTTTAAAGTTTTTATCTATGTTCGCTGTTTTTGGCGACAGAATTTCAAGAATGATATTCGGGTACTTTCCGTCTTCATCCCAAACTACCCAGCTTTTCCTAGTTTTGCGTTCAGTTCCGAGTACCACAAAAAAGTCTGGGCCTCGGAAGTCTTTCGATTTAAGTTGCTTGGGGCTGTAATAAATAGTGAGGTTGCCAGCAGCATAGAAGTTGTTTCTATCTCGCCACAACCATTCTAGGCATTTGAACAGCAGCATTATTTGTCGGAGATGCAGTTCTGTTTCCACTTGAGGTTCATCACTATATAAATCGACTGGAGGAACGATAACATTTTCTGGTATTTCTTGTTCTGGTATTTCTGGTTCTGGTATTTCTTGTTCTGGTATTGCTTGGGGAGGAGCTAATTCTGCGGTTGCGGACATGGCTGCTTGGGGAGGAGTAAGAGGTGGTGTGTCTATTTTAGCAAGGTTTTTATATGAATAGGACTATTTATTCTGAAAGGGCGATCGCGCTTTTGGTCGAAAAGTGCGATCGAACACCAAACAATTAGTCTTTCAATATTACCAATTACAGAAAAAATTGGTTTAAAGCCGGAACCCTAATCGGGAGAAATTAACAGAAGACGATTCATTATTCCAATCTTCTTTCTTTGAGGTAGAGGTCGCCCTCAACTATCAACTGTCAACTGAATGAACGATTTATTTCCCGTCAGCTTCTCTGAGGGCTGCCAGAATTTCCGGTCGTTTCATGCGCGCGTAGCCCCGCACTTTTCGATCTTTGCCGATCGCCTTCAAGCGTCTGAGCGAAAGAGTATCATAGTCTTCCTCGTCTTCCTGCTGCTGCTGCTGGGGCGGAAACGGCAATTCTAACTGTAACTGCGGTAGCTGAGGTTTCGACTGCGCCTTCGACTGCTTCTGAGCCTGGGTTTTTGGCTGCCCCTTCGACTGCCTTGAAGGCTGTGTCTGGGGCTGGATTTCTGAGTGCGTCGCAGCCGCTCCCAGTTGGCGGCGGAGTGTAGCGATTTGATTTTTTAGGTCATTTTCCACATCTGCGATCGCATCGACCACAAACTGATTAATTATTAGAACTGTGCGCTCTAATTTTATTGACAGCAGTTTCTCTAGTTCATCCAACTGTTTCAACGCACCTTCAAGATTTATCTCAGAAATCACCGCAGATTTCGGAGAACTATCGCCACCAGATTGTTCAATTTTTTTAGCCAATTTATCTACCTTTTCGTGAAATGTTTTTTCAATTTGTTCGATTAGATGCTTAATCTGTTCTATTTTGTCACTCTCAAAGTTCTGCTCAGTTAGAACTTTTACTTGCTTTTTTAGCAAATCTTCATTTCTTTTAAGAGATTGTTCTATTTGTTTTGTTAGACTCTCTACTTTATTTTGAAATGATATCTCAAATTGTTGCAATAGATTCTCAAGTTGTGGAGTTTTCTGAGTCGGCTGCGGAGCTAAATGTTCCATTTCTGCTTGAGCCGCAACTACCTCCTCGTCGGTCATTTCAAAAACCCAGGCCCACATTTGCTCAATGCCGAGTTCTTTGGCAACAATACACCAATCTGAGCCGCAGACAACTTCGTATTCTTCTTCGTTGCTGTAGGCTTCAGTAGGACGTACAATTAAAGGAATTAAGTTGCTGCCTTGCTCGATGAGACTTCTCCTGAGAGCTTCCCGACGTTCGCGAGGGATTTCTCCCCCCTGAGTCTCTGGTACTGCAATTTGGGAAGTATAAATCTGACTGTGACTAATTGGCTTAATCCGCAAATATTCTACTATTCGGTTTTGATCTTGCGATCGATCCATCTTCTTACAAGTCCCCTTTTGTCATGAAAATCAGGTGTTTGGGTAATTATGTATATTTGGACTTTACAGCCTGCGTTGTAAGTACCACAGGACTAACCCAAGAAATCCAATTATAGGGTGCGAGACAAACACCTTACGGAGACTTTGGTTAGTTAAAGGATTTTATCCGCCTCAGTCTCCAAGTCTGGGAGAGATATCGCTGGCGTGCTGTACCTGTGCGGCTGGCTGTGGGGTGACAGCCCGGGCGATCGTGCAACGAGTGCTTCGCTAACGGCAAAACTGACTGCAATTCCTACAAAAAATCGACTGTGATGAGTTTAACTGGCTGGGGGACACAAATTATACACTGCTTCACTCATCTTTACTTTTTGTAGCATCCGGGCGATCGCAATTGCGAGTGATAAGTATTTTTACCTTAGTCAATTACCCGATCGTCAATCTGCTTTAAACTCTTGTGTAGCGTTGCTCCGAGCATCACCCCTAAAAAAGCAATTTAGACGACTCACAACTTATGAGTATTTTTGCCAGTAATCAATAATTTTAATCATTGTTTTGTCGGTCAACCCTTTAATACGTTCCACCACATTAGTAAATGACACAAACGACCGCACATCTCGCTCTTTGAGTATGAGTTGTATAACGGGAGCCTTCAGCAGCTTAGTATCTTCTAAATTCGCTTTCAGTTGAGCTGGATTTTGAGTATTCAGTGCGGCCAACAGCGACATTGGTTGACAAGTTACCTGTTCAAGTTCTGGTACCGCATCTACCAAACTGGGCTTTTCCGATGCAGGCTCTGATTTCAACTCATTAATTCTGTCAGCCAACTGGGCTTCGATTAACAGAGGTAATTGTTGGGAAATTAGGTTTTCAATTTCTTGTATTCTCTCAGCTAATACTTGTTTTTCACGGGCGTGTTCAGCCTTCAATTCATTGATTTGAATTTCTAACCGCGCTTCAATATTTGTCAGCCGCTGCTCTAAACTAGATGAGGATTCTAGAGTTTCAATTTCAACTGAAGCCTCAGTTATTGATTGCTCTTTGATAGTTTCAATTTCACCTAGATTCTCACTGATTGCGGTTTTTCTGAGGATTGCCAATTGTTCCAGGAGAAGTTCTTCATTTTCCGGTTCCAGAATGAATGCTCCGATTGTCTCGCCCTTGAGAGGTTGAATTTCTTTTGCTTTCGCCGCCGCGTAGTATTCAAAATTTCCGTCTACTATTTCGTAAGCATCCATACCGATGCGACGGACAATTATCGGATTAATCAAACCTCCTGCATCTAAAATTAGTCTGGCTAATTTATCCAAATCAGGCTCGGCAAAATTGGAACGGGGAACTGCGGAGCTAATTCTTTTGACTGCAACCAGTGACGGAGATAATTTTTTCATAAGTTTTTACTGACCTATTTTTACCAAAACTTCTTCCGCTAGCATTTCAAATTCTTGGGATGAAGTGCAATCCGGTTTAAAATCTAGCACCGAAATCGGATCGGCGATTTCCATATTTCCCACGATTTTAAATAATTCTGCACACTTTGCTAAATCCTCTCTCTCATAAATTACGCTGTCCATGATTTCCAGGCCGTAGCGTTTGGGAATTGCGTCCCTCCGCTTGGGCAAACTGTACTGTACAAATTTAAGATTAGGTGAGATTTTGCAAGGGAGGATGCCTAAAATTTCTAAAGGTTTTTTGCCAATTTGTTTTTTGAATCCATTAACTTTTTTAATAAAATCCTTGACATTAATCAATCCTTGATTGGCAAAAGGTTTTAAGTCAGAAGGAATAATTAAATAATCCGCAGCAATCAGGGCAACTCTGGCGAAAAAATTCAAAGATGGCGGCGTATCAATCAGTACAATATCGTACTTATCTTCTACTTCCGCTAGTTTTTGAATTAAAATCATGCGACTGTAATCTAGTTGATTTAGTTCCGTTTCATAGTACATTAAATCGATGTGGGAAGGAACTACATCGATTTTAGGATTGCAAAAATTAGACTCGCGGGCTACTTCGGCGATGGAGTAAAAATCCTCTGATTGCAAAACTTGAAGAATATTGCAATCTTTCAAATCATCTTGTTCTTCATCTTCAAATTTTACCAAACCAGTTGCAAAGGTTGTATTTGCCTGACTGTCTAAGTCTATGACTAGGACTCTTTTACCTTCCTTGCTCAGTGCTGCGGCTAAATTGACTACTGTTGTGGTTTTACCGACGCCGCCTTTGTTGTGGTAAACTGCTATGATTTTCATGTTTGGCATGGTTTTTAACACGATTAAATCTGGTGTGACTTCAATATTAACTGACAAGTTTTCAGCTATTTTTTCAGTGGCTAATATTTGATTTTGCTCGGGTTCTGGGGTGGCAGGATTGGTAAACTCTATAGGGATTTCGCTAATCAACTCAGGACTAACTAAATTAATTTGACTATCTTCGAGTTCGAGATTGTCTGTGTTTTTTACGAAATTCAAACTATCTCTACCAATTAAAGCGATAATTTCATCAATTTTAGTTTCAATATCTTGTCCGGCGCACTGAAAAACTAGCTGAATATCATCGCTGAGTCTTGCATAAATTCTAAGTTCTTTGCCGTTAGTTATGAGCCCGTAGCGGATGCTTAAACTTGTTAAGTAACGCTTGAGTTTTCGCAGATGGCGGTCTAAATTTTCCTTGGGATGTTTTGCTTCCATGACTAAACTCATGGGCGAGTCTGCATCGAGGACTATGGGGATAACTTGGGTGGCAAATGAGAGGAAGTCTAGGCGAATATTCCCAAAGGCAATTTCTTGGTGCCAAGTGTCGGGGGTATAGCCGAGTTTTGGCAACAAATAACTGACAATGAGTTTGCTTTCTACTTCGCTTTCGTTGCGACAGTTATTGGGATTGAAAATCATGTTTCATGAGTAATTGGTAATTGGTAATTGGTGTCAACTTAATGTCAAATCTAATCTACTGTTTGACTATTAGGCCCGCTGATCCCCCCTAGCCCCCCTTCCCAAGGGGGGGAC
>NZ_JAUBOJ010000458.1:0-1865 GCF_036700185.1 Microcoleus sp. BM001215392
ACCGACTTTCGCTATGAGACGGGGATTTAAATCCCCGGCGGACTTGCGGACAAACGCGAGGCCCAGATGCCACATTGCAACCGTAAATCAGAATATCCGCACTGTCTGTAAAAGCACTCCGCCACTGCTGCAATTGCGTGGAATAAGTCTCCAAATTATCTGCACTCAAACTACCGTCGCCCAGTTGTAGGCTACCCGGAGCACCGTGAGAAACTATGTGAATGCTGTCAATATTTGTCCGAAGAGCTAAGATTTGAGTAATTTGGGCGATCGCATCCCGATGCGCATCCAAAACAACTACTTCCGTACCCGGTGTTACTCCGGCTATCAAACTTTGATAATCTGGTACTTGACTGTCGATAAAGGCGATCGAACTTCCAGAAACTTGATTATTTAAATTTGGCATAATACACCTACTAAGGGGTAAAAAAAGACAGTATTTTCCCTATTTCGCGACTTGCGTCCGAAACCATCTATCAATTTTGATTTACACAGAAACAGCATCCCTACATAAAAATTCTGTGATGGAATATCTGTTGTAGCAACGATAACAGTCTTTTCACACAAAACATATAAACTTTTCTTAAAAAACACTCTGTTAATTAAAGTTTTAGTAAAGCTGCGGAAAATATTAAGTATTGTTACTAAGTAAGTCGGCGCAAGATTGATTAATTACCACAAATCTTTTTTGAAACATCAGTGCAATTGTACTGAGATTTTTACAATCACTTTTGATACCTAATTTTTGCAAATAATGTGATGTGCAATAAAAAAACAGGTTCGATCGTTCGGACTTCAGTCCGCATAAAATCCGAGGACTCGCATTCCGAACGATCAAACCAACGCACTTATTTCAAACCCGCATCTATCTCCGCCAAAAGCCTCTCAGCATCCGCGCACAAAGCATCGTGACAGCAACCGTTACTCGCCAACAATCCCCCCCACTGACTGACATCTCCCCGGTTGTATTGCAAAGCAGAACCGTCAAAACGAGTAAATCGGCCGCCCGCTTCCGTCAAAATCAATTCCGGTGCCGCCAAATCCCAATCTTTCGGCGCAGACTTCCCCGAAAGCGCAATATAAACATCAGCTTTTTGTTCCACAATCGTGGCAATTTTACAGCCAATGCTACCGACAGCTAGTTGATTTTGACAAGGCAGTTTGTGCAATAATTGATTAAAGCGATCGTCCCGGTGACTGCGGCTAGTTACTATAGATAAATCCGCCACTATATTTCGCGCCGAAACCTCTAACTTTACCGTAGAACCGTCCCGACTTTCCACAAAAGTGCCTGCATCTTTCATTGCATAATAAATCTTTTGCTGTTCCGGCCAAGCGACAACCGCTAATACAGGTCTTCCCTGGTATACTAAAGCAATATGTACTGCAAATTCGCCTGTCCTGTCAATAAAATCTCGGGTTCCATCCAAAGGGTCAATAATCCAAACCCAATCTTGAGGTAAGGGAATTTTGCCGTTAATTTCTAAATAAGCTTTGTAAGTTTCTTCGCTGAGATAGCCAAATTCTGCATTGCCTAAAACGGATTGCAATTGGTTGAGAATGTGGGTATTGACGGCGACATCGGCGGCGGTGACTGGGCCGTCTTTTTGTTCTTGGATGTCGAGGTTTGGAGTCTGGGAATCCTGGCGATAATAGGATTGTAGGATATCTGCGGCACCCCAAGCGGCAGCCTGGGAAATTTCGCTCAATTCTTCGAGATTTTTCATGTTTATTTAATTGCAGATGAACGCTGATGGAAGTACAAAGAAACCGATTTCTCTAATAAAAGTAAGGTGGGCTATCAGCACCTTACGTTGACTTTGTATCTGTAGTCGCGAATTCTATTTTCCCGGTTGATAATTACC
>NZ_JAUBOJ010000458.1:1965-5346 GCF_036700185.1 Microcoleus sp. BM001215392
CGGTTGATAATTACCAGGTAAGGTGCGCACTGCGCACCCTACGTTGACTTTGTATGTGTAGTCGCGAATTGTATTTTCCCGGTTGATAATTACCAATTAATATGAGGATATTTCCATTCGTAATAATTGGGAAACACAAAATTAGTAAACGAAACCGAAATACTCACATCCAGCGATTTTACGTGATGCCACCAACCGACAGGAATAAAGATAACTTCTCCAGGTTCCAAAATCACCTCAATGATTTTCGCATCTCTGTAAAGCGGATATTTGTCATAGTCGGGATTTTCGCCGTCAACCTTGCTGAAAACTCCGACGTGATTGTAAAGCAGAGGCGTTTGCTGGGGCGCAATCAATTTAATTAGTTTGCGTCCGGATACTTGTGCTAACACTAAGTTAACCGGGTCGTGATGTAGCGGTGTAATTGTACCTTTGGGGCCAAACCAAAAGAAAACTCTACCTTTTGTATCGTCGGGAGTCAGGTATTCTGGGAAAATTTCAAAGTCGTTGAATAGGGATTTAAACTCTTCTCTTTCTAGAGTTTGATTGTTAGCAACCATGTAGCAGTCGTTGCTGGGGCCACCGTTGACGACCATATCTATATACTCGCGGAAGAAAACTGTTTTTTTGTGATTGTGTACCTTAATTTCGTAATCCGGGTCGGAGTTACGGTTGGCTTGAATTTCCACCGCAGCATCGCCGTATTTTTCCTGCAAATACTCTGGCGTCCACAACTGTAATGCTTTCCAGTTGTGCATGATGTTGGTGATAATTACTGGAGTATTTTTGGCGTAGTAATTCTCTAGAAAATATTCTCTGGAAAGGCTGCTTTTGCGTTCGATTGTGCCAAATTTGGAAGAGAGGGCTGCTAATTGATTGTTGATGCTGAGTTGCGATTCTAGTTTCTGCAATAGCTGCACGTAATGGCTGCCTGCTTGGAAGTACGGATGAGAGGATATTTTGGCAACTTCTGCGGTTGCTGTTTCGGCATCAATGCCTGTATTTATTAAGCCTTGAATGATGTCTGCATCGGGTAGATTTAATAATTTGTTGGCTGCTACCCACTGTTTTAGGTTGTCGGGGACTTCTGGTTTGCTTGGCGCTGCTGCGAGTAGATTAGGCAAGTTTTGCGTCAGCCATTCTAGATTAACCTGTTGTTCTTCTGTGAGGGTAATCCGCAAGGGGGGAAGTGTGATGGTTAGGGGTTGAGTTTCCGGCATGATTGGAGTGTTTTGTTTTGGAGTGGTTTTGTTTTGCTTGAAGTTGCTTAACTAATATAGCAATCTGGTTGGATTTGTGATTTTTTTTTTTACGAACCGCGAAGACGCAAAGGGCGCGTTAGCGAAGCGGCGCGCAAGCGCTAGCAAGAGAGGAGAGGAGTTCACAAGTTTTGAAAGGGTTGCTATAACTATTTTAGCTTAACGAGTGTTGGCTGTTTGATTTTTCTGGGTGCGATCGCTTTTGTCCGGATTTTTTTGTTAATTTTAAGTTAAGGTTGCAGATTTTTTATCCATTGGCGGGTTCCGAAATATTTGCAGGAATCGGAAGCTGTCTTAGCTGCGGCGCTTAGGGCGTTTGTAAAGTTTTTTTGTAAAATGTAGTGACAAAAAGCGCCGTGAAAAATATCGCCGGCGCCTAATGTGTCTGCGGCTTGTATTTGAGGCACTTCTAAACTACCGAAACTGCCTTTGCTGAAGTATTGAATTGGTTTTTCGCCGCGCGTGATGGCAATGTTGGGTATTCCGGCTGCTGAGAGATAAGCAAAGACTTGTTCGGAATTGTAACAGTCGGGCGGATGAAAGTTATCCGAACACACGGCCCATTCAACGAAGGGCAAGATTTTTTCTAATCCGGGTTTCCAACTGCCACCATCGAGGACGATTGGAATGTTTTTTGATTGGGCGAGTTGAGCAATTTCTTGGCTGGCTGCGATTTGATGTCCGTCAAACAGTATGATATTAACTGATGTTAAAATATCCTGGTTAATTGCTTGGCTGTCAACCTGGGATTTAGTAGCATTCACTGAGATTACTGCCCGATCGCCCGTTTGTTGAGTTACGATAATCGAAGAGACTGGCGGCGAGTGCGATCGCCCGGGCTGCAAATCGATTACCGTCACATTATACTCCGCTAAGTCTGCACGGATTAATTGGGCGATCGCGTGAGTGCCCAAAACCCCCGCCAACACCGCCGCATTCCCCAAACCGCTAAAAGCTACCGCAGCATTTGTCGCCGGCCCGCCCGCAGCAATGGTAGAATCAACAGCAACAACCTTCTGATTTTCCCCCGGAGGCTTCTCTGCTAAATAAACTAAATCTAAAGTCGCCAATCCCAAAAACAATCCAGTCTTCATATCTGCGTGAATCCGCGTTCATCTGCGGTTAAAAATAAAAGAATCTTAAAATGCAGCCAAATCCCAATACAGGAACACTGTACATTGTCGGAACGCCGATCGGCAATCTCGAAGATATGACATATCGCGCCATCCGAATTTTGCAAGCAGCAGACTTCATCGCCGCCGAAGACACGCGCCACACAGGCAAACTTTTACACCACTTTCAAATCAAAACGCCCCAAATCAGCTATCACGAACACAACCAACAGCAGCGACTCCCCGAATTAATCGACAAACTGCTGTTAGGAAAAACTATCGCCCTCGTCACTGACGCCGGAATGCCGGGAATTTCTGACCCCGGATACGAATTAGTCAAAGCTTGCGCGGATGCTAATATTAACATTATTCCAATTCCCGGGCCGAGCGCCTGCATTGTCGGGATTAGTGCTTCGGGATTACCCACAGATAGATTTGTATTTGAAGGATTCTTGCCTGTCAAAGGTCAAGAACGCCAGCGGAGTTTAGAAAGTTTGCAAATAGAATCGCGTACTATTATCTTATACGAATCTCCGCATCGATTGCGGCAAACTTTACAAGATTTAGCAAACACCTTGGGAAGCGACAGACAGATTGTGCTGGCGCGGGAGTTGACCAAAATGCACGAAGAGTTTTGGCGCGGTAGTATCGAAAGTGCGATCGAACTTTACACCACACGCGAACCCCAAGGAGAATTTACTCTAATAATTGGCGGGCTGCAAACAGACGCACCAATTTTCTCAGAAGACGCCATCAAAGCGGAATTGCAAACATTAATCGCAGAAGGCATAAGTCGTTCTCAAGCCAGCCGCCAACTCGCGCAACAAACATCTCTCCCCCGCCGCCAAATCTACCAATTAGCCCTCACACTTGACGACAACGAATCACCCGAACAACTCGCTTAATGACTTGTGAATATCAAATAGGTTCGAGCGTTCGGAATGCGAGTCCTTTCTTGGATGCGGACTCGCATTCCGAACGATCAAACAGCTTTAACATTTCTATGCAAT
>NZ_JAUBOJ010000459.1:0-5310 GCF_036700185.1 Microcoleus sp. BM001215392
CCATAACAACTAACAACTGTCAACTGTCAACTGTCAACTGTCAACTGTCAACTGTTCGAGCAGCGATGCACCTTACCTTATATCATTTCTCTCAAATCTTGCTGCCAAATAAGTGTTGGGTTTGTTTCTACTGCTGAGAGTTTGTCCGGTATGCCGCTGAGTTGATTGTCTGTCAAATTCAGGGATTGTCAAGGGCGACGCACCCTACTACTTTCAGATTGTCGGTATTTTTTTGAGGATTTATCGCTCTTCGTCGCACCCTACAACTATAAAATCATAACAAACAAAAAAAGAGGTCGCGATCGACCTCTTGCCCTCTATCAATCCATTCTCGGATTTTAAAGTAAGCCAGTATTAGCTCCCGGCTTACCGGTAGCCAGTTGCACTTTAATAATTTTGCCGCCCATTTTCATAATTCTTTGCTGTTCCCGGAACCAGTTGTCATAGGGAACCAGCTTAGTAAAATAGGTATTTTGCAATTCGCGCTGAGTGCGGATGCGAGTTTGGCTGGGGACACAAGCAGTCACTTTAAACATTCTCATGGGAAACTAACTCCTGAGTAGGTTTACAGATTTTTAGATGGATTTTAAAAAGATTGAAGTCAGGGAGTTATGAGTCAAAACTAGCTCGTTAAAACTCGTCGGGCGTTCTCGACTGGCCTTTGACGGTCTAGCAATCACTCTCAACTTCCCTGACTTCTTTCAAAGCTAAAGGTAACAAGTCCAAAGTTAAAAGTTAAAAGTTAAAAGTTAAGAGTTAAAAGAGGCAAGAAATAAATCTTGTTCCTTCTTCCTTCTTGTGACTTCCATCGGACTGAAATCTGTTACATCCGTTACATCCGTTACATCCGTTACAGAATCCGTTGCCGAACTTTCTTCTTCCGACTTCCATGGGACTGAAATCCGTTACATCTGTTACATTTGTTACATCTGTTACAGAATCCGTTGCCGAACTTCTTCCTTCTTGCTTAGATTTAGCTCAAGCCAGAGCAGATGTAGTCGAAATAGACGCCCATTTCTTTACCAGCGTCAGAACCGACCAAACCGGCGGTGACTTCTTTCATTGCTTGGATTGCTTGTACGGTAGAACCGATGGGCACGCCCAAGGAGTTGTAGGTTTCTTTCAAACCGTTGAGCACGCGCTCGTCGAGGATGGAAGGGTCGCCAGCTAGCATGGCGTAGGTGGCGTAGCGCAGGTAGTAGTCCAAGTCGCGAATGCAAGCTGCATAACGACGAGTGGTGTACATATTGCCGCCGGGGCGAGTTACGTCTGAGTACAACAGAGACTTAGCAACTGCTTCTTTGACGATTGTGGCTGCATTGGCGCTGATGGCGGTAGCGGCGCGGACGCGCAGTTCACCAGAAGCGAAGTAGTTCTTGAGTTTGTCTAATGCGCTGATGTCCAGGTACTTACCTTGAACGTCAGAGGAATTGATTACGGCGGTAATTGCGTCTTGCATGGTTGTCTTGTTTCCTAGAAAGTGGCTGAGTCAGTCCAATTTTGGAGCGAGAATTTGAGATTTGGGATTGGGGATTTGAGATTTACAAGTAGTTGATTATCTGCAACAGCTTTTAGCTTGTTGTCAGCAACCTTCGATTGTTAAATCTAAAATCTATAATCAAAAATCAAAATTCCTTACTGCATCGCACCGATAACGTAGTCGAAGTAGGAGGAAGCTTCGGAAGCATCTTCTCCAGACAGCAACGAAGAAGCTGCATTCTTCATAGCGCGGATGCCTTCGGCAACGGCTTCAATCGGGGTTCCGAGAGATTTGTACATTTCGCGGACGCCGACAATACCGATTTCTTCGATCGGAGTAATGTCGCCAGCTACGATTCCGTAGGTGATCAAACGCAGGTAGTAGTCCAAGTCGCGCAAGCAAGTTGCGGTCATTTCTTCGCCGTAAGCGTTGCCGCCGGGAGAAACAACATCAGGGCGCTTTTGGAAAAGTTGGTCGCCTGCTGTCTTGACGATACGTTCGCGAGATTCGCTCAAAATTTGGGCGATGCGGACGCGGCGTTCACCAGAGGTGACGAAGCTCTTGATCCGGTCTAATTCGCCTGGGCTCAGGTAACGAGCTTCAGCGTCTGCGTTGACGATTGATTTGGTGACGATACTCATCTTGTGTGTACCCGCTGGATATTTTGCAATTGCGAACTGCTCCGCGTTGAACTAGCGACGGCGGGCGCTTTCATCCCGTACGTTTCGCTTCGCTGGTGGCTGGAGCTTTGACGGGGAAGGGTGGACTTTCCACAGCCTGCAACTGTTGAAGTTGTTAGCGGGTGTCTGCCTTCGTTGTTTAACGGCGCTTGTTCTTCACGCCGGTGCGGTTGTGAGTGCTCGCACTAGGCCTGTCGCTTAGAATACCACAAATGATTGATGCGATCTTTAATCTACGATCGAGATTGCAGCAGATCCTTAAGTGGCGATCGAGTGACTGTCCGGCAGTTAGTCAGGATATTGCTTCTCTGATGCAACTACCTCTCGCAAGTATTTTGAGGCATTATGTTCACATTCTGAGTGTTACCGTAATAGTTTGTAACATTCCTTTTCATTTTTGAGTTCTCGCTGGGGTCTGAACAGTTAAAAAATCTCAGTAAAAAAAATCTTAAGATTCAATTTTAGCAAGGGTTACAGCCATCAGCTATCTAAATGTTTTTCCCCTCTGTGGCGGCGCGATGCTAAAAAACTTCTGTGTCAAGCAGAGGTGCCGGAGACGGGCCAGACACAGAGGGGCGACAGGTGCGGATCGGAAATGGCGACTTTTAAGCTTGTAGCTAAATTTGACTCTCGTCCAAAAACGGACACAAGTTTCGCACAAGACGGGATGCGACCAAAATTTTAGATTAAGCTGGAAATTCCCAGACTCATCTATGGAATCAATCTAAAATCTCAAATCCCAAATCTAAAATAGCTCGACTCTCACTTCTAACCAGGTGCGCCGTGAAAAGAAATCTATCAGCCCTAAAAAAAGCTTTGCAGTTTGGGATTAGTGGTGCTGTCGGCGGTTTCGCCGGCAATCTCATCACTGAACCTTTCATGCACGATCTCAACAATTCAAAATCTGTTTTTGACAGTGTATTATCTACAAGTCGCTGGTTTGGATTGGTAGGCGGTGGCATTGCTACTGCAATTATGTTCGGCTACTATTACTATATCAAAGGCAAGCCCCAAATTAAACAATCTTTTAAAAATGGCGGATTGTTTGGTCTCATCGCCGGAGCAATTTCTGGGGCGATCGCCGAAGGTGTTTTTAGCGGGATTGGTGACGGAGAAAATGAACTATTGCGAGTGATTTGCTGGGGAATAGCTGGCAGTTTGTTAGGTCTTGGACTTTCTAAACGCATTCCCAATTTAGGAATGCTGCGCGGCGCGGGTGGCGGCGGTGTGGGTGGCGTTTTGGGCGGTTGTTTGTTTATTCTGTTTGCTTATACTTTATCGGGTACGGCTGGGCGTTTAGCTGGCTGTACTGCGATCGGCTTTTGGATTGGGATTATGCTAGTTGTGGCCGAAACTTTGTTTAACAAAGCTTGGCTGGTAATTAGTTACGATACCGGAACCAATCGCACTCTGACTATTGGTGCGGAACCGGTGACTTTTGGTAGCGATGAAAATAAGTCTATTATCTACATTCCTGATGTTTCGCCTTTGGCGATGCGGTTTCAATTGGAAGCGGGTCAAATTGTTTGCGAGAATTTTGAGAGCGGGGCTGTGAGTTATTTGCGATCGGGCGACCAAAAGAGAATCGGCAACTGTACAATTACAGTGGGAAATTCTGACTTGCCCGCTCCTGATTCTGCTCGGGTTACGCCGACTATTTTATCACAAGAATCCCCAGCCAATGCTTTTAGCAGCGGTCAATTTTTGCTGAAATTGGGAAGTCGAGTTATCCCTCTGACTGCGGGTACTCAGCTATTGACATCGGACATCCCGAGTTTGACTGCTACGGCGTCTAATGGTGTGGTGGCAGTGGTGAATTCTCGATCGCGAAACGAGTTATCCTTAGGATTGATCAATTTGAGCGATCGCTCTTGGTGGGCCACAGACAGTCAAGGCGACATGAAAATGATTGAACCTGAATGTACCGTAACTTTGGCCTTGGGAACTAAAATCGAATTTGGTGAAATTGAGGGCGAGATTGTCGCAAGCTAAATCATCTTAAATCCGTATCCCTATAGGTTCGTAGTAAGGACTTTAGTCCTCTAATAAATGATGCGGACTTGCATTCCTCACGCTCGATCCTTGTAAGGACTTTAGCCCTCTCAGAAAGGATGCGGACTTGCATTCCTCATGCTCGATCCTTTTTGATGGCGGTAAATTAAATCACAAATAATTAATAAATTCAAGCAGAACTACCGCTAACACCAGTAATCACAGCCGCACCAATCAAATGAGCCAAACGCAAAGCTTCAGGAACTTTACCAGTATCAGTCAAACGCTGGAGTACCAGTGCAATTACTTCCGGTTGCTCGCCGCATACTTGAAAAAAGAAAGGTTCAAAAGCATAAATTTTGCCAGCGCGGCGCAACAATTCTAAACGGTATTCCGAATCAGATAAATGACCGAGAGCTTTTTCAACAGCAGCTAAATCTGGTTGGCGGCGCATGACAGCAACGCAAGGAATTTGCAGCCGCGATGCTAACTTGGGTAGGTCAATAATATTGAAGCCGCCGAAAGCAATTCCGTCCAACAAAACGAGATGCAATTGCGGCAAAAATTTGCCTCCGAGCAGTAGCTGACAAATCGCATCAGTGGCATCTAATCCGTCTGGGAGGACTTGTCCCCAGACCATTCCTTCAAATCTAGTCCCCCCGCAGACTACTCCGGCGATCGACACTGGGCTGCCGCTGGTACGAGAAAACGGTGCGTCGTCAAAGCCAATAACCTTAATTGTGCGATCGAGTCTGAGCAATTCTGCTAGTTTCAAAGTAGGGACTTCCCTAAACTAAAGTTTTTGACATTAATTTGACTTTTACATATTATCATAGATGTTAAAGACTCAAACGCTAAGTAAATACTTAATTAAACGTAAAATACAGCTCCCGCTCAAGCTGACTGTTTATGTCTTCTTCTTTCTTCTTTCTTCTTTTTACCCGCTCAGCTTCGCCAAAGGGCTTCCTTCTTGTGATTAATGACTAATGACTAATGACTGATGACCAATGACTAATGACTAATGACTAATGACTAATGACCGATGCCCAATGCCCAATGCCCAATGCCCAATGCCCTGTTTGACTAATGACTAATGACTGATGACCAATAGACTTGAATTGCAAAAATCGGAAAACACCCTAAAATTATCTGCGTTTA
>NZ_JAUBOJ010000460.1:0-5281 GCF_036700185.1 Microcoleus sp. BM001215392
AGTCCGAGAAATTCAGCCACCCTCCCTCGCCATTTTGACACAACTTGCTCAACTAACCAAAATGGGCGATTTAGAGGGAGTGATAGAAGTCGCCCAGCAAATTTCAGATGGAGATAATGCAGCTTTTGTCCGAGAAATTATCCAGATGGCTGAGGCGTGCGAGATCAAACAACTACGGGCATTTATTCAGCAATATCTCGCTTAATGTGTAGCATTAGAAACTATGATTGACTCAAGCAGTTCCTTTGTTTTGATTGTGGATGACAATCCAACCAACTTGTCTATCCTCTCCAAAACCTTAAAATCTGCAAACTACAAAGTTCGCATGGCCGTGGATGGCGAAGAAGCCCTAGCTATGGTGGCCTATGCTCACCCAGACCTAATTTTACTCGACGTGCAAATGCCCAAAATTGACGGTTTTGAAACCTGCCGCCGCCTCCAAGCAGACCCCGCCACTCAAGGTATCCCAGTAATTTTCATGACGGCTTTGGCAGATACGGAGAATAAAGTTGAAGGCTTGTCATTGGGGGCTGTGGACTACATCACCAAACCTTTTGAACCTCAGGAAGTATTAGCAAGGGTGAGAGTTCACTGGCGCCTCAAGCAACTCACTGACACCTTAGAACAACGAGTGACAGAACGTACCGATCAGTTGCAGAAAGCGCAATTGCAATTGGTGCAGCAAGAAAAACTCTCGACTCTCGGACAACTGGTGGCGGGCGTTGCCCATGAAATCAACAATCCCATTGGTTGTGTGGTGGGTAATGTCAGTGCTGTGCAAGATAGCATTAACGATTTGTTTGGTTTGATCGATTTATATCGCCAGCACTTCCCCGAACCCGGCCCGATAATTGAGGCAGAACTAGACACGATCGACCTAGAATACCTGCGGGAAGATTTGCCCAAACTGGTTAAATCCATGAAGGATGGGGGCGATCGCATCGTATCTATTAGTAAAAGCCTCCGCACTTTTTCCCGAGCCGACAGCGATAAAAAGCAGAAATTTAACCTGGCTGAAGGTATTGACAGCACAGTGCTGATCTTGCGTCACCGCCTCAAGGCGAACGATCGCCGTCCAGCTATTGAAGTGATTGCTAACTACGGCGATGTGCCAGCAATTGATTGTTTTCCGGGACAATTAAATCAAGTTTTCATGAATATTATCGCCAATGCGATCGATGCTTTAGATGCAGCGTGCCTTGGGCGAACATGGGCAGAACTAGAAGCCGACCCTGGGCGAATTATTATTTCTACTTCCAGGTCGATCGACCTGAAAACAGTGTCTATTAGTATCAAAGATAACGGTTCGGGGATGTCTGAGTCAGTAAAATCGCGAATATTTGACCATTTGTTTACTACGAAAGAGGTTGGTAAGGGGACAGGATTGGGATTGGCGATCGCCCGACAAATCGTCGTAGAAAAGCATCAAGGAGCAATTATTGTAAATTCAACTCTCAGAAAAGGAACTGAATTTGTGTTAGAATTACCGATATCTGGAAAAAGTTAGATGAGCAATTATGTGTTTTAAAAACATAATTTCACGCAAAATAGCGCTAATTTTTATGAACTTATAATAATTATGCGGTAATTTATTTATTAATTAAATAGACAATTGATTCTGCCTTAGATATAATATCTAAAATCTTAATTAGTTCTGCTCAGGCATTATGTCTATAAATGTTGCTAAAGTGCGAAAATTTCCTCTACAGAGTGTTTTAGTTATCCCTTTTGTCATCCAAATCTTTGTCGCAGTCGGACTGACGGGATGGTTATCATTACGCAACGGACAGAAGGCTGTCAATGATGTGTCCGCTCAACTGCGAAGTAATATTAGCGATCGAGTCAAAATGTATCTTGATAATTATCTAGAAAAACCTTTTACGATCAACAGGTTGAATACAGATGCGATCGCTCGCAGAGAATTAAGCTTTGATTTGAAGAAACTAAATCCAAAAACTGATAAATTACTTTGGCAACAAATGCAGTTTTTTGATAATGTAAGCTGGATTTCTTTGTGTTCGGTGCAAGGAGATTTATTTGGAATTGAGCGGAGGGTTAAAGATAATTTACTTCAATTTTATATTAATAACAATAACACTGGATTTTATCCTCGTTTTTACAAAATTGATAGTCAGGGAAATCGCACGGGAAATATAGAAAAGAGTACCAAAAAATTGAATAATCGTGCTCGTATCGAAGCTTGGTACAGCAATGCTGAAAAGTTAAAAAAATCAAGTTGGAGTGAAATTTATCCAGAATTTACTACCCTCCAACCGCAGATAACTGCTGCCTCACTTGTTTATAATGACAGCAGGAAAGTTCAAGGTTTTATTGGTACCACTTTTTCATTGAAAGCTATTAGTAAATTTCTCAATAATCTCAAAATCGGTCGAACAGGGCAGGTTTTTATTATCGAAAAATCTGGATTTCTAGTAGCAAGTTCAACTCAGCAGAAGCTATTTACATTACAAAATAAAAAGGATGCAAAACCCCAACGGCTTAAAGCATTAGACAGTAAGGATAAGTTAATTAGTGCAACTGCTCAAACTTTAACCAAAAACTTTAAAAATCTGAATAATATCAAACAGGAAGAAAAACTAGAATTCACCATATCTGGTCAGCTACAATTTATTCAAGTTCTGCCCTTCCATGATAAAAAAGGACTTGATTGGCTAGTAGTTGTAGTGGTTCCAGAATCTGACTTCATGGAACTTATAAATGCCAATACCCGCACTACAATTTTATTGTGTTTGTTAGCTTTAGGAATAGCCACAGGATTGGGAATAATCGCCGCCCATTTGATTGCTCAACCTATCCGTGGATTGAATAAAGCCAGTGCAGCCATAGCTAGTGGAGAATTAGAGCAAAATATTCCTGATTCTTCCATACAAGAACTAGCAGCTTTAGGCAAGTCCTTTAATCAAATGAGCCAGCAATTAAAAGATTATTACCAAACCCTAGAACAACGAGTACAAGACCGGACAGCGGAACTCGTTGTAGCAAAAGAAAAAGCGGACGTAGCTAACCAAGCAAAAAGTACCTTCATTGCTAACATGAGCCACGAGTTACGCTCTCCCCTCAATGCGATATTGGGTTTCTCTCAAATCATGACTCGCTCTCAAAGCCTAAACCCCGAACAACAGGAAAATCTTACTATCATCTCCCGCAGTGGCGAACACCTACTTAATCTGATCGACAACGTTCTCGACTTATCTAAAATTGAAGCCGGTAAAACTACCTTCAATCCTAAAAACTTCGACCTGCACGGCCTCATAAATGACATTCACGATATGTTCCAGATGAAATCTGAAGAAAAAGGTTTGCAGCTACTAATAGAGTACGAACCCGATCTACCCCGCTACGTTCATACCGATGACGTAAAATTGCGTCAAGTAATTATTAACCTGATTAATAATGCCATAAAATTTACTGAAGAGGGGGGCGTTTGCCTAAGAGTTAGCAGCAGACAAAACCATCAAAAAATATCAGAAATTATCGATAAAAATCACCATATTATACATTTTGAAATCGAAGACTCCGGTGCTGGAATTGCAGCAGAAGAACTCGGAAATTTATTTGAGGCATTCACCCAAACAGCCAGTGGCAAACAAGCCCAAGAAGGCACAGGATTAGGCTTACGTATTAGCCGTCAGTTCGTCGAATTGATGGAAGGAGAAATCACTGTCAAGAGTCAAGTCGGACAAGGCACAACCTTCCTCTTTGATATTCAAGTTACTGAGGTAGAGGCAAGCGCTATGACCAGCCAAGAACCCTCTCGCCACGTCATTGCTCTGGAACCAAATCAACCCCGATATCGCATTCTCATAGTTGACGATAAACCCACTAATCGCCAGCTATTAATTAAACTGCTTTCTCCCTTAGGATTTGAACTGAAGGAAGCAAGTAACGGGCAAGAAGCAGTTAACATTTGGGAGACATGGGAGCCACAATTAATTTGGATGGACATGAGAATGCCTGTGATGGATGGTTACACGGCAACCCAAAAAATTAAAGCTCACACCAAAGGTCAAGCCACGGCGATTATCGCCCTAACTGCTAGCGTATTAGAAGAAGAAAGAGCTGTGGTACTTTCAGCAGGGTGCGATGATTTCTTGAGAAAACCATTCCGAGAGGCAGAAATTTTTAAGGCTATGAATAAGCATATTGGAGTGACATATATTTACGAAGATTTAATCCCCATCAATACCGATATAAAACAGATCAGAGAGGCTTTAAGCGTAGAAGCAATGGCAGAAATTCCGAGGGAAATATTAATTCAACTTCGAGACGCAATAATTGTTTGCGATATTGACTTGATGCTGACGATATTGAAACAAATTTCTAGCAAAAATCTGCCTTTAGCTCAGGCTATAGAAGTGTGTCTGGAGAACTTTGAATATAAAAAAGTTTTGAACTTAATTTCAGTAGTTCAAGGAGCAACCGAGTAAAAATATCGGAATGATAATTTTCCGTATCCGCTCAATAAATCGGGGAAAATGGCTCACTGACGAGCCTCAAATATCGCAAAATCGTTTCCAGCACGGTAATCTACGCCGAGTTATTAAGCGGATACAATTTTCCTGTAGTGCGATTTCGGAACGCGAAGCCGAGCCATATCATCATAATTCTGATGAAACTGGATTTGATATTATGGCTCGACCTTGGGTGCTGACTTCAGCTTCAAAGTGTTTAATAATTTAACGCATTGAGCTTCAAGCAATCGGTACTTAATAGGTTTGATAAAGATGTTAAAATGATTCAAACCCACAATATGATTGTCAGTTTTGATGCAGATCGGTTCTAAATGATCGCCTTCTATTTCGACAGTTAAAACTGGCAATGCTTTAGTTTTTAACTGTTCAACTAACCAAAGCACATCGCTGTTTTTTTGTACTTCCAGACTTTTGTAAATGTCCGTGACAGATCCTGCAATTTCATCTCGATCGAACGAAATCAGTGCTGTTAAATTAAAGAAAGAACTGCTGGCAATAAAACACTGGGTTTCTGCTCTGGTCGGTCGCACTCCCAAACCGAGTTGGTCTAACAGCACTGCGAGCGATCGAATCGGAATTGCACTCTCGGTATTGCTGATATAGCGATCCTAAATCATTTGCAAACAAATCTGGTTTCACTAATTGTGATTAATTTAGTATTAATTCAGGCTTTTTTGCAAAAAAGCCATACATATATAACTTAGGGAAATCAAAAGTTTGACAATGAGTTACCAGCATAAATAGCTTTTTAATAAGTGCAAAAGATTTACAGAGATACCAATGTTCTC
>NZ_JAUBOJ010000461.1:0-5272 GCF_036700185.1 Microcoleus sp. BM001215392
CTCTTCCGATCTGGGGTTGGGGGGGGTAATTACATTGCACGTTCAGTCAATTTTGTCAAGACGTTGTTCGATCGCTCGACAAACTCCTGCATCCCTTCAGCATCGAAACCCTTCTGGGCCATCAAAGCCAAGTCATAAACGTGATGACAAATCATGCTGGCCAACTGCGCCGAGGGAGACTCGCCGCCGCCTTGAATAATCGCACCCTGACTCAAATTAGCCAGATTTTGAATCAGCGGGTGAGACGTATTCACCAGCAAAACGTGTTCATCGGGGAATTGCGCTGCTTGCTGCTGTAAAAGCGCCGTCATATCGCGCATCCGGCGCAAAGCTTCCGGTAACAGGACGATCGCAGGTGGCGCCGCCTCAGCAGAGTCAGACTTCAAAGCTTCTGTGCGGATGTTTACTTTTGGCTTGTTGAGAGCATTTTGGAATAGTTCTTTAACTTGTTCGCTGCGGGTTTTGTTAGTCGCCGGATCGACAATTTCGGCTTCTTTTTCTTTGTCAATTAGCGTGTCGTCGATGTCGGAATCCACCCGCGAGAATTTAACATCTGAGTATTCGCGTTCCAAGAAACTGATAAAGTGCGTGTCAATGAAAGAATCCATAAACAGCACTTCTAAACCTTGGCTTTTGTGCAGGGCGACATAAGTTGCTTGTGAAGCAGGTTCAGTGCAGTAAAATACGCGGTTTTCGTGGCGTTTTTGATTGCGTTCCAAATACTCTTTCAGAGTCGTGTAAGGTTGCGTCGAAGTAGAACCGTCCGATTTGGGAGTGACATCTTGCCACAAATCTCCGTCCTCAGTTTGTACCTGCACTTCTGGCGTTGCAGTTTCCGGCTTTTCTGCTGTTGGTTCGTAGGTGCTGCGGTAGATTAAGATATCTTCGACTTGTTTTTTAAATTTGTCATCGTTGAGAGAACCAAACTTGACAAAAGTGCCGATATCTTGCCAACAACGGATGTATTCATCGCGGTCGTCGCGGTAAAGTTCTTTCAGGCGATCGCCCACTTTTTTCGCAATATAATCAGCGATTCTTCTGACTGTGCGATTGCTTTGCAAAGAACTGCGAGAAACGTTCAGCGGAATATCGGTACTGTCAATGACTCCCCGCAGCGGCATCAAGAATTTTGGGATGATTTCTTCGCAGTGATCGCTGACAAAAACTTGGTTGCAGAAGAGCTTAATATTACCTTGGGTAACATCGACATCCGGCCGCAATTTGGGAAAGAAAAGAATGCCGTTGACAATGAAAGGATAATCTGTATTCAAGTGTACCCAAAGTAGCGGCTCGTCTTGAAACGGATAAAGATAGCGGTACAACTCTAAGTAATCTTCTTTCTGCAAATTGCTGGCTGCTTCCCGCCAAATTGCCTTATGCTTGTTGAGTTCCTCTCCCTCAAATTTGATCGGAACTGGCATGAAATCGCAGTAAGTTTTGATGAGTTGCTTAATGCGAGTGGCTTCTACATATTCTAGTTCTTCGTCTTGGAGAGTGAGAGTAATCGTTGTGCCGCGTTCGGTGCGGGCGGATTCTGATAGTTCAAAAGCGGGTGAACCATCGCAATGCCAGTGTACGGCTTGCGCGCCTTCTTGGTAAGAAAGGGTGTCTATGTCTACTTTCTGAGCGACCATGAAAGAAGAGTAGAAACCGAGTCCAAAGTGGCCGATAATTGCATCGTCGCCACTGCCTTGATATTTTTGAATAAATTCTTCAGCGCTGGAGAAGGCGACTTGATTGATGTATTTTTTTACTTCGTCGGCTGTCATCCCGATGCCGTTGTCGGTAATTGAGAGTGTTTTGTTTTCTTTGTCGATCGCAATATTGATTTGTGGTTCGCCAATGTCGCCGCTGTATTCGCCGGAACGGGAAACCATTTTGAGTTTGGCTATGGCATCGACGGCGTTAGAAATTAGTTCCCGCAAGAAGACTTCGTGGTCGGTGTATAGCGACTTCTTGATAATCGGGAAAATATTCTCGGTATGGATTGAGATTGTTCCCTGTTCTAAAACTGTCATAATTCTTAGCTAGGTAGTTTTTAGGAAGTGTGATTAATCATTGGTTATTAGTCATTAGTTATGAGTGGTTAGTTAGGAGTGGTTAGTTGTTAACCGATCTTATTTCCCAGTTACCAGTTATAAGTTGTTAGCTGCTAACTACTGACTAATGACTGCTGACTAATGACTGCTGACTATTTATTGATTTTGGGCGATCGCGCTATCTTCTGCAAAAGGGATTACCCTAAAAAGACGATTCGGTTTCCCTCACATAGTAGCTCACAAAGGCAACCGCAGGAGAAATGTGCTACCGGAACCCAATTCGCTGCGGGCGCTGAGGCTGCCGCGGTGTGCGCGGGCGATCGCGCGGGCGATCGCCAATCCGAGTCCCGAACCGCCTGTATGGCGCGAGCGAGATTTGTTGACTCGGTAAAAGCGATCGAATATCCGCCCTAAATCTGCCGCCGCTATCCCAATCCCGGTATCTTCCACCTGAATTATCGCCTCTTGGTGGGTGCAATCTAAGATTACTGTGACTTTTCCAACCGCCGGAGTGTATTGAATGGCGTTGACAATTAAGTTAGTAACGAGACGGTAAAGTCGATCGCCATCTCCGACAATATTCAATGGCTGCTGTACGCGGATTTCCGATGTTAGGGCTACCTCGGAGGCGATCGCCATTGCGGCCAATTCCTCGACCAAATCGCTCACCAAGTCATTTAAACAACAAAGTTGAGGGATCTCGGATTTTGCTTGAGAGTCCATCCGCGCCAACAGTAACAAATCAGTCACTAACTGAGTCAATCGTCGGTTTTGGCGATCGACAGTCTGCAAAATTTCCCGTGCTTCTTTCTCATCCAATTGTGGCATCAACAGCGCCGATTCTACTGTTGCTTGGGATGCCGCTAAAGGCGTCCGCAATTCGTGGGCAGCATCCGCCGTAAACTGTTGGATTTGTCGGTAAGAAGCATAAATTGGTTTCATCGCCAATCCTGCCAGCCACCAACTAGAAAAAGCCACCAAAATTAACGCTGTCGGCAACCCTAATTTCAAAATTAATCTCACTGTACTGAGATAACTGTTGAAGTCTTGCAAGCTTCGCCCTACTTGAAAATATCCCCAATCTTCCAGGGTGTTAGTGTGCAGCGACACAGAAATTTGGTGATAAATATTCCCTTTGCTATCAGCGATTGTTTGCCAGTGTTGGGAGTTAAATTTTGGCGGCAATGTTTCGGGATAAGCGCCTGCTGTAGCAATCAATTTCCCAGAATAGTCAAATAAACGAATATAGTAATAGCTTTGGCTGATGGCGCTTAAAATATGGCGATCGGCTAACTGTTCTTTAACGCCGTTAACTCCAATTACGCGGAGGTTTGGCAAAAGTTCATTGACGATTGGTTCCAGGCGTCCGGGCTGCTGTAGCTTGATTTCGAGGCTATCGTGGAGTGTCCCCGCTACCGATTCTAGTTCGCGATCGATCGCAATCCAGTGCGCGTGGGCGATCGCCTTATATACACCAAATCCCAGCAAGCTTAAGATCAAACCCATGACTGCGGCATAGGAAATCGCTAATTGCGATCGAGTGCGGTTAAATAGTTTATTTTGATTCACATTGAGTCTAGCGCTTTTTTTTAAGGTAAATATCCCAAGGTAAATAATACATTATTTTCTAATTGTACCAAGATATCTGGATTAACTTCACCAATTTTATTTCGCAATCTTGTTTTATCCAAAACTCGCATTTGATGGCACAATGCAACGGAATCTTGAGTCAATCCTCCCTCACCGCTGGGAATAAAAACACATGAAGGAAGAGAGGCGCGGCGCAGATTAGTTGTGAGAGGAATACTGATAACAGTAGTCGTGTATCTCGAAATAGTATCATTCTGGAAAATAATTATGGGACGTACACCAGCCTGTTCGGAACCTTGTGCAGGATCGAGGCCTGCAATCCAGATTTCACCGCGTCTGAGTGTCATATCAAATCCTCATGTTTTAGGAGTTCTGCATATTCGCTCATTCCAAGTTCTGCAAGTTGTCGGTCTTCTTCGGCAAATTCGCTGTAGAGTCTGGCTAAGTTACTTTCATCGATTGCTAGATTAGTAACTAATCTGGCACGGAATTTCAGAAAAGCAATAAATTCAAACACTTGTTTGAGTTGTTCTAGATCCAGCTTTTCTAACTCTTGTTGGATTAAATCTTTCATGGGAGCCATTTTTGCGATCGAGTTTTCTATATTCTACTCATTCTCAGGCTCTGCCTGCGGAACGCATATCCGGAGGCAGAGCCTCCAATTATCGCGAGGCAGAGCCTCTGGACATCGGTTCCCAGGCTCTTCCTAGGAACCAGCTAATTTCTTAGTCCGCGAAGGCGGACATTGTTTGTGTAGACGCGGTTTCAACCGCCGAGTCTAAAAGGAATTTTGAACGCAGAATTTAATTTCTCATCCGGTATCCAACACCATGTACAGTTTCAATTAGATTCGCGCCCCCAACCGACTCAAGTTTGCGCCGCAGCAAGCGCACTTGAGCGGCTACTACATTGCTAAAAGTATCTGCGCTGGCTTCCCATATCTGATTCCGAATTTGGTCAGTGGTGATAATTTGGTTCGGATGTTTCATGAAATATTCTAACAATTGAAATTCTTTGTTAGTCAGCGAAATTGTTTGGTGGGTGCCGTTTGGATTGAGATGAAAAGCTGTGCGATTCCCGCAATCTAAGGCGAGATTTCCGATTTGTAGCTGTTGGGGTTGTATTTGGGGCGATCGCCTTTGCAATGCCCGCAACCTTGCTAACAGTTCCGCCATCCCGAAGGGCTTGACTAAATAATCGTCAGCCCCCGCATCCAATCCCGCCACTTTATCTTCCATTCTGTCTTTGGCTGTCAGCATCAAAACTGGCAAAAAACTATGTTTGGCGCGCAATCTTCGCAGCAATTCTATTCCCGACAATCCCGGAAGCAACCAGTCAAAGATGGCTAGGGTGTATTCCGTCCACTGACTGTCTAGATATTCCCAAGCTTCATTCCCATCCTGGGCCCAGTCAACTATGTATTTTTCTTGCTTCAAAGTGCGATCGATCGCCTTTCCTAAATCTGGCTCGTCTTCAACTAGCAAAATTCTCATAAAAGTAAGCTTATGCCGCGCTAGGTACGTAGTTGCGCTTTAGCGAAGACAGCGCAACTACATACCTTTTGAAAATTACCAATTGTGTCCAGGATATAATAGACTTGAATTGCAAAAATCGGAAAACACCCTAAAATTATCTGCGTTTAT
>NZ_JAUBOJ010000462.1:0-5251 GCF_036700185.1 Microcoleus sp. BM001215392
GATTATAACTAATAACTTATCTGCGGTCATGCTTCGCCCTCTTCAAAAACCAGATACACCCCCTGATAATTATGGTGCATGGAAACAAGCCAATTTTTTTTAGCAGCCATATTTTTTATAAACAATATTAATCATCAAGTGGCGGATGATAGCGCTTCAACCAACAGCTACCGATAATCACCAACGCTACCACAACGATCATTTCCGTCCAAAAAAACGACAGGAAATCGCTAGCAGTTCCCACGGGCGGAACTCCCGGTTGAGAGTTGCGAATACCGGGAAAAGCAAACAGCATCACACCAGTCCAACTCAGCATTCCGACTTCCGGTAACTTCCCCGATTTCATCACCTTTAATGCTAGCAACAGCGCCATGATTGACAGCACCCACATAATCACAATAATCACTATGGCAAAAAATTTTACCGGGAGCGATCGCGTTGCTGAAACATCGATATAAATAAAAATAGATGAATTCTCTTCCATCGGCTTATAACTGATGTCGAAGCCGGGAACATCGGCATTAAATTTAAATTCCAGCGGCACGGGATTTAGTTGAAAGGGAGCAAACTTTTTGCCAATCGAAGCCAGCGGGTCAATTGAAACAGCTACTTTCGCAATGTGCGTGTCAAAGGGATAATTGTTGATTTTTCCCTTGACTAAGTTAAATTTTAATGCCGGGACAATCATCGGTTTGCCTTCTTTAAAGCTAATTTCCGAATCCTCGATATTGGCACCGTTAACTGTCATTAACAAGTCTTGAGCTGGGTAAGTCGGCCCTTTTTTATAAATACCTTTAAGCTCGAACTGCAAGCGGGTTTCTAATTCGTTTTTAATCGGGTCTACGCCAATTACGGTCATTTTGATCTCAACCAAGCCTTTCGGGGCTACAGCGCTATCTGGAGAGGGGCTGTAAGGCTCTTGGGCATTAGCATTGTGAGAGTAAATAGATAAGATAATTGCTAAACTTACGGCGATGGTGCAAATTAAAATAAGTATTTTTTTTAGATTGAATTTGTTGATTGTTGGCATTAATTATGGAATTTTTTACATCTTGAATTGTGCTTAGCACTCCCCGCAGTCCGCCAGGGGTTTAAACCCCTGGCTAATAGAAGACAGTCGGTTAAAACCGACTAAATAAACTCGATAAATAATAAATTTTGGTTTTAGTCCTCTTTGAGAGGACTTTCGCTGTGAGCCGGGGGTTTGAAACCCCCGGCGGGCTGTCGCTATCGGCGCAATAACCAGGCGAATCAACGCGCAACTACGAACCGATAGGAAGCAGTACGTTTGGTGTAAAGCTACCGTGCAAGCCGTAGGGGATGTGCTGTTTAAAATGCAGGCGCGCTACGGGGCCTTTGGTGATGTCGCGGGCATCTAGAATCGCTAAGGTCGATCGATGATTAGCCGCATCATACATCAAAACGAGCAGCCAACCGTCATCCTCGGCCACAGCATCGGGACGGGGAACAAAAACGGGTTCCCCCGCAAAACCGCGCGGCGCTACACTCCAAAGTTGCCTCTCACTTGTCAAGAAATCTACTTTAAGAATAGCTTGCAAAGGAGCATTCCCAGTGGGAGAGTCAGCCGCGCCGATGTAAAGATATCGGTAAGGTTGTCCGACATTATTCGGATGCAAAGTCGGAAACTCGCAGCAACGAGTTTCAATAACTTGATGCTGTACGGTTTTGTCTTGCAGATTTAACTTGAACCGCCACAATTCTCCGGCGGGAATGGTGTCAAAATCAATCTCCAGAAAATCGCCGTCATGTTCGACAGTGGGGAATGATTCGTAGCAAACTGAATCTACAAAAACTTCGCCGTTTTCTTCCCAAGCGTTGCAGTGGTGGAACACAAAACAAGGTTCGGTTTCTAATATCTTTACCTCGTCAGTGCCGTTGCGCGGAATTAAGATTGCTTGGGTGGGCTTGTTTGGCGAAAATTGAATGCACTGCGCTGCACTCCGAAATCCTAATAGGAAAAGTAGCGGATTGAAACTGACAGGATTTTGGAAGAATATGCAGTAATTCTCGGTAATTACCATGTCGTGGAGGAAGGCAAAACCCGGGATTGCATGGGCGTGTTTTTGTAAAAGTTTGCCGCTTTCGTCGAGTTCGTAAATCGTGATTGTACTCGACAAACCGGGCTTGACGGAAAAGTTGACTAATCTGTCTCCTTTGCCATTTTTCCCTTTTTCAATTCTGGGGTGGGCTGCGAAGGCTTCACCGGGTTGCAAGATGCCGTCTAGGGTGTCTAATCCGAGGGTTTCTAGGCTGCGGGGGTCGAGTCTGTAGGGCTGTGCTGCTTCCCAGAGTGCTAGCAGTTTGTCGCCCCAATAAATGATGTTGGTGTTGGCGATGTTTTTGATTTTGACATCAAAGATGTTGGCTAACCAGCCTCCGGGTTTCTGTGTGCCGAATACGCCTCGGTGCAGGATTTTTCCTGATTTTTGTTCGGCGAGATAGCCTTCGGTGTGCACGAATCGGTTGCGGAAATGGGCGCGTTTTTCTGAAATTGCGATCGCACAAATCATGCCGTCGCCGTCAAAGGGGTGGTGGATGCGCGAGCCGTTGACATCCAACAATCCGGGCCCGTTGCGAAAGAATGTGCCTTGTAAGCCTTCTGGAATCTCGCCTTCGATGTCGTCAATCCAGTAGTCGGATTCGTTGGGTTGGGATTCGTAGCCGCGCTGCCAGTCTTTGCGATCGTATGATAAGTTTGGGGCTACTGTTTGAGGTTGGGGAATTTGGAGTTTTTGCATGGGTAAACAGTTGACAGTTGACAGTTGACAGTTGACAGTTGACAGTTGACAGTTGAGTGCGAAGTTTTCAAGAGGAGAATGTAAAGCTAAAGCCTCCCATAAAAACCATGGTGAACGCAGATGAATTAGGATTGGCTGAGTTTTTCTACTGTGCGGTTTTCGGGAATTGATGTTGGTACTAAGTCGGGAAAGTATTCGGGCATGAAATGTTGTCCGCCTGGTTTGGCACAGCCCAGTTCAGGTTCTAATACTGGGAGAGATTGTTGGTAATTTGGATCGCCACTTTCTGTACTTTCTGCCGGGAGCCAGTTTAAGAAGGGGAGGGGTAGCAGTGTGGAGAGGTTGGCGATGACTACTAGCAGCCAGAGGTTGTCGAAATTGCGATCGGTAATTCCGAGCCAGTGTGTCAAAATTGCACCGCCTTCGTAGGAAATAATTCCTGCTAAATTGGTGACAGACATCAGCACTGCAAATAAGGTGGCTTCGACGCCTGGAGGACACAACCGCGCTGATAGTACCAGCACTGGCATATAAGCAATTTGTCCGATTACTGTCAGGATCAGGCTGTCTCCGATGCTGAACCATTGGTCGTCAATTCCTAAGGCTCTGTTGGCATGAGTTACTAATAATAATGTAGTCATGCCCAAGGCACTTGCAATGACTGTTGACCAGCCGAAAATTACTCGAAATGGAATTGCTTTGAGGTAGCGCTGAAACAGCCAGATGCCTGCGAGGGCCGCTATGCTGGTGACGAGGCGCACTCGTCCGAGAAATTCGGGTTGAAAGCCTAATTCGTTGGTGGTGAAAAAGAAAAAGGCGGAATCGGAGCTTGGTGTGGCTTGCCACAGAAATAGAAAAGCGGTGGGCAACCAAATTGTTTTTTGGGTAACAGCTTGCCGCAGTTGTTTTAATTGGTCTTTGACTGTGGCAAAGTCGGTTTTTTTGTTGGTTTTTTCTTCGGCAATTAACCAGGCTGTTGCTGATACAATTAGCGGGAAAGATGCGGTGATCAAAAAGATGGTTTGGGTGCTGAAGTGTTGCAGCAGGGAACCGCTGAGGTAGGCGGTAATTAGTCCGCCGAGGGCTGATGCTCCCCAAGACAAGGATTGCAGGGAACCGGCATCGCTAACGGTTTCTTTTCTGGCTCTTTCTACTACTAGGGAGTCGGCGATTACGTCGCTGACGGCTAGTGAAAGAGAACTAAGGGCGATCGCCCCTGTAGCGGCTAAGGGCGTGTGTACGACTGTTGCCATCCCCACCCATGCTGCGGTTCCCAACAGCCCGGAGAGGACGATGTAAGGCCGTCTGCGGTAGCCGAATATGGGCAACCCGTCGGACATGAAGCCGAATAGGGGCTTGATAATCCAAGGTATGGCGACGACACCTAGCATGGCTGAGACTTCGGCGGGAGTCATGCCGAGTTCGTCTTTGAGGAAGAAGCTGACGGCTAAGCGGGCTAGTCCGAGGATGCCTTGGACGAAGTAAATCAGTAAGATGGCTATGAGCTCGGGGGTTGGCTCATTCCCGAAGAATACTTTTTCTTTTAAAGATTCTTTGAGTTTGCTGGCGCCAGAGGGGGAAAGGAGCATTTGAGCAATATTTCTTAATGAATCTCAATATTTATAACACATTCTTAATGAGTTGACAGTTGACAGGTGAGAGCTGACAGTTGACAGTTCTCAGAAGTCCAAGGGAAGCAAGGGTTCCAGCAATTAGCACTTGGACGATCGCCCGCAGAGGTTGCTAGGATTGTAATTAATCTGAATTTAATGATTTTTTGTAGCAATGAAAGCAGAAATTAGAATTGTTTCTCTGGCAGTAGCTTGGATTTTAGGAGCGGGGGCTAATTTAGCCTTGGCTTTACCTGTTGCTAACCAGCAAGGTGATTATCCTGGGCCTGTGAGACAGCGGGGAAATAGACAGGTGAATTGGGTGGTTGTTGACTCGGATTCTCAAGGGTTAAATTGCCGCATGGCTCAGCGATTTCGATCGATCTCTGTAGATGCTCTTGATGCACCAGATGAGTTATTTGCAAAAAATAAACACAATGTTTCGCAGTGGCCTGTGGTGACTACTTTTCGGCGCGGAAAACGGTTGCAAGCGGTGACTGGAAATAATGCTAATCAAATTATGATTGCTGACTCTCAGGGTAAGCCTTGGTTGCCTATTTCCACGGATAAGGGTAATTGTTTTGTGCGGGCTAACAGCCGTTTTGTTAAGCCTGTTCGCGAAAATCCTACTACTTTGAAACCTTTGGAATAACCAACCGCGAAGAACCACCGGCCCGACGCCTGTTCCACTAGCAACCAAGTCCGCCTCTGCTGAGTGATAAATTATTGTAGGGTGCGTACTGCGCACTTTATTATAATTTAAAATGAACGAAAGGTGCATCTGGGTTTTGAAAATATATCTGTAGGGGCGAAGCATGACCGCAATTAATATGAGATTATAACTAATAACTTATATGCGGTCATGCTTCTTCAGGCTTCAAA
>NZ_JAUBOJ010000463.1:0-5198 GCF_036700185.1 Microcoleus sp. BM001215392
GTTCGGCAATAACTTTATCTTCCAATCCTTCTTCAAAGGCGAGATTGAGTACCTCAAGCCACTCTGGCTTGACTTCCCCTGGCGGCATTTTCAAATCTTTGGTATGGGTAACTCCTTTGAGTGCCAAGTCAATCCGCTTCAACATCTCCTGGCTGGAAAGTCCTTTGTCAGCTACGGTAAACCCTCCTTCATGAGCATCGATATCTGGTTTAAGCCGCACCAGTGCCTTGACATAACTGCTTTGCACGACCAAATTTAGGGTGGGATAGTTTTTCATTAAAGTTCCCAGGCTTTTGATGCCTCGATTGATTTCGGCAGTGTTCCCGAAGGTTTCTGGTAGGGAAAGATCCATAATAACTAAATCAGGCCCAAATGCTTCGACCTGTTGCAGAGCATTTTGGGTTGTTTTAGCGGTAAGGATTTCGGCTTGTGGGTACTGCCGTTTCAGCAAGTCGAGTGTTCCGCTTAAGATTAGTTCGTGGTCATCCACTACAAGTATTTTGAGTGTCCCTTGTTCTGATAAATTTTGGCTCATCGTTGAAACCGTAATTGGTAATTGACAGTTGACAGTTGACAGTTGACTATTCTGAAATGTCAATTCTCGTATAAATAATTATCTGGTTGCAGGTTGTCAATTTAAGTAATTATCAATTAAAGTAATTTTCCATTGTCAATTGTCCATTGTCTATCAAACAAAACTAAAGGATTAAGGATAAGGACTTTAGTCCTTACTACGAACATATAATGGGTGATTTTACGGACATCATCTGAGTCAGACAAATCATCGATCTAAGTGATGAAATTGGTTTCCTTTTATACGATCGTAGGTGTTAACAACCAGCTTTTAGTCCACCAGTCCTCCCACCCGCCCGCCAGTCCGCCAGGGAATGAATTAAGAGTCTCATAGCGAAAGTCCTCTCAAAGAGGACTAATACCAAATCCGGGTTTGGGGCCCGCGTTATTCTCACAAGGAGGCGCAGGCGGACTTTGTTCGTATAGAAGCGGTTTCAACCGCCTCCTTCATACCGGGGATATCTAGCACGGATTTGGTATAGTGAGTTCTTCAGTCCTCTTTTAGAGGACTTTCGCTTTGAGGCAGGGGTTTAAACCCCTGCCGGACTATCGGTTTGATGTTAAGTTGACACCTATGGTCACATGATATAGAAATCAGCTAGACAATATATTGCACAATTGTGCAAACTCGATCGCACAAATCTGCAACGCCGGTTAGGAAACTACTACAGCCTGCTTCAAAACGGCTGATAGCGCACTGAAAAGTAGATACCCTTATCTTGCAGCGAGTTTCCCCGATCGCCAACTGAAATTAACGGCAGGCCGTAGTCCAGGCGCAACGATAAATCGGGCGCAACCTGCCATCGCAAACCCAGTCCTAAACTGGCAATTGTAGCTGGGTCAGGGTTAATATCTCGATCGTTCCAGACCGTTCCGATTTCAAAAGAAGGCGCTAACTGAAGTACGCTGGAGTCTGACGCGAGGGGAATGCGAACTTCAACGGAACCCAAAATGCCATTGTCGGCAACGAGTTGGTTTTGTCGGTAGCCGCGAACTGTATCGACTCCACCAATACTGAAGCGTTCTAAAGGTAGCAAAGAATCTGGAGTTAGCTGAGCATCAATTCGCGCTACTAGCACATTTCTGGATGATAACTGCTGCACCCACTGAAATTGTCCCAACCAGGAAAAGAATCGCCCGTCAGTACCCGTGTTGTTGACAGTTGCATCAAAGGCATCTATCCCCAGACTGAATTGAGAGCGGGCGGCTAAAACTCGTGTTCTGCCCCGATCGACCCAATCTTGAGAAAACCGAATTACAGTAATTTTAGATTCCCCATTTTCCGGGCCTTCTGTGAAGGAAAAGGGCCTGTCGTCGAGGATATACGTTTGGCTGCGACGGCGATCTAAACCTAAGCTTAATGCAAATTCACTGGTTGGTGTTCTGGTAATGGGCTGGCGGAAATTGACGGAATAGGTTTGAGTCTCGCTTCTAATACCGACATCCCGGAACTCTCGTTCAATAATTCGGCTATCGCCATTGTTATAGCGGAAGTTAAGAGCACCGTTACGAGGATTCACGGGGATAGTATAGTTGAGGTCGTAGAGGTTGAGTCCTTCTGTGCGACCGTATTGAGCAGAAGCGCGATCGCCAAATCCCAACAGATTATCATGACTGACTTGTACGCTGCCTTGGACTGAGCCAATGCTGGGAGATTGGTTGTTTTCCAGTACGATCGCACTGTGAAAGGCAGGCGCTTCTTTGAGATTGATTCGCAAGATATTGCGGCCCGGAGTGGTGCCTGCGGTTAACTCGGCATTTACCCTCTCGATGAGGGGATCGAGTTGCAACAGTTGCAAGGCTTCTTCTAAGCGTCGCTGGTTTAAGGGGGTAGAGGTGGCAAGAGTAATGCGCGATCGCACGTATCCTTCTCGCAATCGATTTAACCCACCGATTTCAATCCGATCGAGTTCGCCCTCTACGACTTGAATTTTGACAGTACCGCTGCTAAGGTCTTGATTGTTGGGCAGGAAGGCTCCAGAGGTAATGTAGCCGTTTTTAATATAGAGTTGAATAATTGCCGATCGCAGTTCGAGCAACTCTTCAAAGGTGACCCAACGGTTCTGGTAAGGCTGAATTAATTTGGCAATTTCGTCCTGCAAGACGGTGTTTCCCAGCACTTCTATTTTGTTGATAAAAAAGCGATCGCCCGACGGGGGAGTAACTTCAGGTGACTCTTGAATTGGGGGAGTTTGCAGTTCTGGTGCCGGTGGTGGTGAAGGCGTTCGATCGGGGAAAGGACGGGGTGTTTGAGAGGGATTGGGAATTGTTTGTTCAACAGCATCAGGTGCGTTAGGGGGAATGGTGACACCTGGCGGCGGTGCGGATTGGGCGATCGCACTTAGGGTAAAACAAGTTGATGTCGCGATGCTTGAACCTGAAAAGACAATCCACCGATTAATTGGATACATATCATGTTGTTGAATTAAGGACATTCTCGACTCAACACGAGTTGCCCGTTCGGGAGTCGATACACCCCTTGCGGTTCAACTATGGGGTCGCCTTTTTGCCAAGGACGATTGGGGTCGATCGTTGAGGGGGTGCCCTCACTGGGTAGCGTTTCCACGTCTACTGTGGGGAAGCTGGACGTTTGGGCATCTCCAGGACTCTGGGGTAAACCGCCGGTACCCGTGACGGTAAAACTTCCTCTAGTGGGTCGATCGCGGCGGGCAATGCAGCTAGTGGCGAGGAGGCTGTCGATGTCAATCCGATCGTCTGGTAACTCGGTGAGGCTGTTTTCGATCGAAGAGGTATCGGGTGTGGTAATGACTCCATCAGTAGCACCAGTAGCGTTAACATCGACTCGATTATTGCGATCGAGGGTGCGAGGGTCTGTGTTGCGGGGTGCTCTGCGGTAGCTTTCGCCGAAGAAAGCCGGAGTATCTAGGGTAATGTCACCCCCTTTACCACCATCAGCAAAAGCCAAGATGTCAGTACGATCGAAAGCGAGGATGGAGTCGGCTTCTAGGTAAATGTTGCCACCGCCCCCTGTGCCATCAAATACACTGGTCGTAATGTTACTGTCACCAAACAGGCGGATATCTCCAGCCTTAACGGTGATGGCACCTCCAGCAGACTTAGTGGCGGAAGTTCCGAGCGTGCCATTGTTAGCTTCTAGGGTGCCGCGGACTGTAACGACGATATTACCAGCTCTTCCCATTCCCGTACTGCGGCTGGTGATCAATGCCCGATCGCTGACAGTCAATTGCCCGGTATCAACTTTTATGTCACCTGCATCTCCAGCATTTTGAGTATCAGCAAATAAGCCACTCTGCTGACCGTTGGTGGAGGTGCCACTGAGATCGATCGACTCAAAAGCGTTTACCACTACCGTCCCTCCCCTTCCCAGACCCCTAGTGCTGGCTGTCACTTGTGCGCCATTACTGACAATCAATTGACCGGTATTAACTGTTATGTTGCCTGCATTTGCTGCCCCTTCGGTAGCCGTTTTAATCTGCGACCCCTCGGTAAGGGTAACGCGCCTACCCTGAACCTGTATATCGCCGCCAGCCTCGACCAAGGCTTGATTTCTCAGAGATATATCTGCTCGCACTCCCCCATCTGGGAAAATCAAGCTGAGATTGTTACTCTCCTGACTGATTCCTACTCGTCCTGACTCTGCCAAGCCTGCCAACTCGACTCGACCGCTTGGCGCTTCCAAAACCCCACCATCCAAGTTCACATTTCCGCCTAACAATATTAAATTCTGACCCTGCCGAACTCGCATACCAGGAGCTCGATTGGTAATAGATCCGGGGGGAATCTGATTGAATAGAAAAGCCGAAGGATTGACATTTAGCAACTGGGGAGACTCAGGTTTAGAAGCACTGAAAATACCTCGATCGCCAAACTCGACAGCATTGGCAGTTGTGGCGACAAAGGAACCCTGCACGTCTAAACTGGCAGCAGGCCCGAACACAATGCCTTTTGGGTTAATCAAAAACAAATTAGCAGTGCCATTAACCCCCAACCGTCCTAAAATTTCCGAACGGTTAGCCCCCGTCACGCGCGAGAGAATGTTTGCAATGCCTGCGGGATTGGTGAAATAAGCGCCGCGTCCGGCATCGATATTGAATTGAGTAAAACTATGAAAGAGATTCGCGCCGCGAATTGCCCCACCGCCTATCTGGTCACTCGGAATCCCATTGAGATTGAGATTGGGTGTCACGACAGAACCTTCAGCACCTAGCGTATTGTCCGGCACGATTTGAGCGAAAACACCCTTACCGATCCCGATGGAGAGTGTCCCCACTAGAGCAACACAACCCCCAATCTTCCAATGCCAACACCGACTCAACCAGCTTTGAGCAATCATAGGGCGGTCTCCTTTTTTATTGAATGTGCGAACATTCTCGACTCATAACAAGTTTCCCATTCGGCAGTCGATACACGCCTTGGGGTTCTACAATTCGATCGCCTTTTTGCCAAGAACGATTGGGGTTGGTATTTGAGGATGTGCCGTCACTGGGTAAAGTTTCCACGTCTACTGTGGGAAAGTCAGACATTTGGACATCTCCGGGACGCTGCGGTAAGCCACCCGTACCCGTGACGGTGAGGCTGCCCCTGGTTGGTCGTGAGCGGCGGACAATGCAGCTATTCGCCAGGAGGCTGTCGGTGTTAATCCG
>NZ_JAUBOJ010000464.1:0-5166 GCF_036700185.1 Microcoleus sp. BM001215392
AAGCATTTCGGCAGACAATTTATTAGTGAGAACCAGAGATTTAATGCCGAAATGCGAGAGCCCCTACGAATATATTTGCCAAAATGAGATGCACCCGATAACATATTTTGTTACTCTCTCTTCTTTCACTCTGCGCTCTCTGCGCTCTCTGCGGTTCATAATACTAATTTAAACCAAAACCCCGCGCCGGACACGGCATTGTCCTGTCCCTACAGATATCGTGTAGAATGTCGATCGCCCAAAAAACTCCCAAACTTGTCCCGCAGCCGACTAAACTAGAAATAGCAAAACAAACAGCAGCTATTATCTACTTCCTTTCACCAACCATGAGTCAAACCTTGGACAACCTCACCGCCATCGATGACAAGCTATCCAAACGTCACCTCGACCTCGATCCGGGCGGCTACTTCATCATTTACATCGATCGCGAAACCAGCCTAATTTGCGCCAAACACTTCACCAACATTATCGACGATCGCGGTCTGGCTGTCGATCCCGAAACCGGCAAACCGATCCCCGCCCGCGGCAAAGTAGAACGCACGGAAGTCACACTTTTTAGTGGCCGAACCGCCAAAGAACTTTGCGTCAAAATCTTAGAAGAAACCCGCCCCAGCCCGGTGACGATGTTCGATCACGCGGCTTATCTGGGACGGGAATTTGTGCGGGCAGAAATTGCATTATTGAACGATCGAGAATACATTCAAGATTAGTCCAAGCGTCAACACTCACAGGTCACAAGTCAACTGTTCAAGAAAAACCTTGATACCAGAAATAAGTCACCATCGGAATTACTGTAGCCAACACCAACAGCACAACCACAATAACTGTGGCATTACCTTGGTCTGTTTCTTCAGCTTTTTTAAACGTGCTTTCCACTTGAATGTTGTCCACAACTTTAGGAGCACCCGGATCTGGTTCGCCGGACATTACAGTCGCAATCCGCGAACCGGCTGCGGTAAATGCTTCGTTGTATTTGTTGGCTTCCCGCAGCGGCACTTGCACAGTTTCCCCAGCTACACTCTGGGCAATTTCATCGCTTAGCAGGGACTTCACTCCTTCTCCGGTGCGAATTGCCGCGCTGTTGGTAACAGTGTCGAGAACGAGTAAAATTTGATTAGTCTGGTCTTCTTTGTCGGGAAACCACTGTTCAAACAGTTGATCTGTGAAGGTGGCAATCGTTTCGCCGTAGTCTAGGCGGTGGATGGTGACAAACCGGACTTGTTTTCCTGTTTTCTGTTCTAGGGTGTCGAGCACGCTGCTGATGTTACTTTCGCTGCTGCGGCTGAGTACGTCGCCTTTGTCTAACACCCAAGTTCGATCGCCCGCCGACAACACTGGCATTTCGTAAACGCCCGTCGCCAATGCCGGCAATACCGCTATCTGGGATGCGATCAGGACGATCGCGATCGCCAGGGCTGCTGGTTGGAGATAATTTCTCCAGTTAAATAATTGCTTGACTCTAGTCATGAGGTTAACCGTAAAACTGACTTTTTTCCAAAAATACTATAGAAATCCCCGTAAAATTCATTTTACACGGTGCAATATTTACAATTAGGTCGCCAGTCCAAGTCCCCGCCCGATTATTTTACGATTTTAACTATGGAACCAGCAGACACTTATAAAGGTTGGATTCTTCAATCCCAGAAGGTATTCTACGTGGAGGTTTGGGATAGCCACGGGAACCGTCATGTCGCCGTCCAAAATGCCAAAACTGAGGAGGAAGCTTTGGAATTGGCCAAAAACTGGATTGACAAGTATGAGTCAAAACCCGGAAGAATCCCGATCGACGTACCGCATCCTTTCGGGGATAGGATCGATATGCCATTTTGAAGTCAGTCGTCAGTCGTCAGTCGTCAGTCGTCAGTCGTCAGTCGTCAGTCGTCATTACTTATTGTTGGTTGCTACCAATCACCAATCACCAATCACCAATCACCAATCACCAATTCCCAATAACCCATGACTACTGGCGAAAGCAAGCCGCCGGCTAAGAAACTCCTCGCAATTTTTGGGTGTTTTCTACCAAACTTCTAGCAAATTCATCGAACCTTTCAGATAACTTATCATCCAACAATTTACCGTCGGGACTAAAAGCTTTCCAAGCTTGTCCGATCGCAACTTGTTCGGGAATTACCCAAGCGTGTACCCATCTCAAAATCGTTCGCAAATCGTTAAGCGCGTTGCTGTTGACTTGTCCTCCCAAAACACTGATCCCACCTGCAACTTTCCCGTCCAAATGCTCGAAACTCATCAAATCTAGGGCATTCTTGAGAACACCGCTAACGCTACCGTGATACTCCGGCGTTGCCAAAATCAATCCGTCGGCTTGGCGTACCCCATTCCGCAGCTTTTCCACATCCGGGTAATCGCGATAATCATTCTCGCCGTCGCAGAAGGGCAGATCGAGGGTTCGCAAATCGAAGATTTCTACTTCGGCACCCAGTACCTGCGCCCGCTCTGCTGCTACCGTCAGCGCTAACTGGCTGTAGGAGCCAGCCCGCAAACTTCCACCAATGCCGACAATCTTTACCATAAAACTTAAAAACAATAACTGCTTGAATAAACCGTACTCATTACGACTATGATTAATCTAACAAATTCGATCGGCAAGTGTCAATCGATTTGAGATTTTGGATTGGGGATTTGAGATTGACGGACGTGGCTCAGAAACCGGGTTTTTGGAGCAAAATCCTGGGTGATAGCGGACAGATTTGGTAAAAAACCCGGTTTCTGACTCGCAGTGCTTCATTCAGTTGACCTGTGAAAGTTGACCTGTGACAGTTAAGAGCGACCTCTATCCTTAAGTCCGAGGATTGGAGTAATGAATAGTCGGATTTTAATTGATCCCGATCGGGCGGGCGGGCTTTAAACCAATTCTTTCTGGTAAGTTCAGTGGAGGGGCACAGAAACCGGGTTTTTGCCAAAATTCTTGGTAAAAGCCCCTGATGCCGGGAAAAACCCGGTTTCTTGAGCAGCAGTGGGTTCAAAACTCAGCATCTCAAGCGGGTTCTTAAGAACCCAGCGAGAGATAAACCCATTCAACACCCGGCATCTTGTTAAAATAAACGAACGTAGCAAACTAAAAGCAATCAATCTTGGCAATCTTCAACAAGCGGCACAGCAATATGAAAAATTCTTGGAAACACGCATGGCTGGGGCATCTAGCTGTAAATAAAGACAAATCGAGCCAGCAGCATCCTAAAAAATCAATTCCAGGACGGAATCTTTGGCGCCTCCTGGGAAGTTTGGTGATTTCTCAAGGAATATTGCTCTCGACCCCTGTTTTTGCCGATAGCCCGCCAAACAACACCATGAGTTACAGCCAACTCATCGAGAACATAGAAAAAGGGCAAGTCAGTAAAGTCGAAATAGACGAAATCCAAAGAACTGCCAAAGTTAGGTTAAAAGATCAAAAAAGCGATCAGGCGCAAATTGTTACCCTCTTCGACTACAACAACCGAGAACTCTACTCGCAAATCCGCGCCAAAAAGATTGACTTTGAAGTCAAACAAACAGCAGACAACACCGCAGCAGTCAGTTTAGTAGTAAACTTGCTAGTGATTTTTGCAGTGCTGGCAGTGTTGATGGCAATCCTGCGCCGATCGACCCAATCGCAAGGAAATGCCATGAACTTCGGCAAATCCCGAGCCCGTTTCCAAATGGAAGCCAAAACCGGCGTGATGTTCGACGACGTAGCAGGAATCGAAGAAGCTAAAGAAGAACTGCAAGAAGTTGTCACCTTCCTCAAAAAACCCGAACGCTTCAACGCCATCGGCGCCAAAATTCCCAGAGGAGTTCTGTTAATCGGGCCTCCGGGAACAGGTAAAACCATGTTGGCAAAAGCGATCGCAGGCGAAGCAGCCGTCCCCTTCTTCAGCATCTCCGGTTCCGAATTTGTGGAAATGTTCGTCGGAGTCGGCGCCTCCCGCGTGCGCGACTTGTTCCGCAAAGCTAAAGAAAATGCGCCCTGCATCGTCTTCATCGATGAAATAGACGCCGTGGGAAGGCAGCGGGGCGCCGGTATCGGCGGCGGAAATGACGAACGCGAACAAACTCTCAATCAGTTGCTGACCGAAATGGACGGCTTTGAGGGTAACAGCGGCGTGATTGTGATTGCAGCTACTAACCGCCCCGACGTGCTCGATACCGCCTTGCTGCGGCCCGGTAGGTTCGATCGCCAAGTAACGGTAGATTTGCCCAGCTACAAAGGGCGTTTGGGGATTTTGCAAGTGCACGCGCGCAACAAAAAACTCGACGGCGAAGTTGCCTTAGATACGATCGCCCGCCGCACTCCGGGCTTCTCGGGCGCTGACTTGGCAAACTTGCTCAACGAAGCTGCTATTCTCACCGCGAGGCGACGTAAAGACACGATCGGTAACTTAGAAGTTAACGATGCGATCGACCGGATCACGATCGGGCTGACACTCAACCCGCTGCTCGACAGTAAGAAAAAGTGGCTTGTAGCATACCACGAAATCGGACACGCCCTCGTCTCAACGATGCTCAAAAATACCGACACCCTAGAAAAAGTAACGATCATTCCCCGTTCCGGTGGCATTGCAGGCTTTGCCAACTACGTGCTCGACGACGAAATGATCGACAGCGAAGGTTTGAGGAGTCGGGCGTGGCTGTTAAGCCGGATTACAGTAGCTTTGGGGGGACGGGCGGCGGAAGCAGAAGTTTACGGCGATGCGGAGGTAACTCTGGGCGCCAGCAGCGATATCACAGAAGTTAGCAAGCTAGCGAGGGAGATGGTAACGCTTTACGGAATGTCGAATTTGGGGCCTGTGGCTTTGGAAAGTCCGAACAGTGAGGTATTTTTGGGCCAAAACTGGAATTCGCGATCGGATTATTCTGAAGCAATGGCAATTAAGATCGATCGCCAAGTCCGGGAAATCGCGATTGACTGCTACGAAGAAGCCCGCCGGATCATCCGCGAAAACCGCCATTTGGTAGACAAACTGGTTGAAGCGCTGTTGGATGAAGAAACCATCGATGGTGAGGAATTCCGCAAAATTGTCGATCGATATGCCAAGTTGACCAAAAAAGAGTTGGCGCCAACTTGAATTAGTCAGTAGTCAGTTGACAGTTGGCAGTTGACTGTTGACTGTTGGCAGTTGACTGTTGACTGTTGACTGTTGACTGTTGACTGTTGACTGTTGGCAGTTG
>NZ_JAUBOJ010000465.1:0-5162 GCF_036700185.1 Microcoleus sp. BM001215392
ACTGCGGTCATGCTTCGCCCCTACGGATATATTTGCCTTGCGCCAGATGCACCCTCTTATGCCCTATGCCCCATGCCCCATGCCCCATGCCCTATGCCCCATGCCCCATGCCCTATGCCCCATGCCCCATCCCTCCGCTTCGCCCATTAGTACCTCATCTTTCTGAGAAAGGCTATAGCTTATATTAACTGGGGGATTTGGCGATCGGAATCTCGATCGCAAATTCAGTGCCTTCTCCAACAGTCGATATGCACTCCAACCTCCCGCCGTGTTTTTCCACCACAATTTGATAGCTAATTGACAGTCCTAAACCTGTACCAGTACCCACTGGTTTAGTTGTAAAGAAAGGGTCAAAAATTTTTGTTTTCACTGCATCATCTATGCCCGGCCCATTATCCTTAATACTAATTTTTACCCAATCGCTTTTGTGAATATATGTACTAATTATAATCTGACTGTGAGAGTGAGTTTGTTTTTTTTTATAATTCTGGTTTTCTGGATGTTGCAACGCATATATGGAATTAGTTAAAATATTCATAAATACTTGATTTAGCTGTCCAGCATAACATTCAACTGGCGGCAAATCTCCATAATTTTTGATAATCTCAATTTCTTCACAATTCGGTTTAGCTTTGACAGCACTCTGCAAAATCAAAAGCGTGCTGTCAAGTCCCTCGTGAATATTCACGGGTTTTAGATCGGATTCATCCAAGCGAGAAAAATTTCGCAAACTCAGGACAATTTCACGAATGCGATTAGTCCCCACTTTCATTGATGACAAGATTTTTGGCAGATCCTCGCCGATAAACTCCAGATCGCTATCTTCAATCAAATCTGCAATTTTAGCCTGAGGGTGGGGATATTCTTGCTGGTACAAATCGATTAAATTTAATAGGTTGTGACTGTACGTACTAACGTGAGAAAGATTGGCATGAATAAAATTAACTGGGTTATTAATCTCGTGGGCGACACCAGCAATCATTTGACCTAATGAAGACATTTTTTCTGTTTGAATTAATTGAGCCTGTGTTTGCTGTAAATCTTGCAGAGTTTGTTTGAGTTGTTGAGCTTGAGCAGTCGCAGTATCAGCAAGTTTATCCTTAAGTACCAATGTTTGAGACAGTTCTGCTTCGGCGCGCTTGCGCTTAGTGATGTCAAAAATTACTCCATCAAGCCAGAGAATATCGCCATGTTCATTAAATACACCCTGACCTTTGTCTGACACCCATCTCACAGTCCTATCTGCTCGAATGATGCGGTACTCGATAATATAATCGCGTTTTTTTAAAAGTCTTTTATCGATGACTTTTTGTACCATTACTGCGTCTTCAGGATGGATGATGCTATTAAAATTTCGCACTCGATTGTTCATAAAATCGGTGGCGGGGTAGCCAGAAATTTCGGAGATTGCATCACTGATAAACTCCATCGTCCACTCCACATCGAACACCCATCGATAAACCGCACCAGGGAGATTGGAAACCAAGGTTCTGAAACGTTTCTCGCTTTCTTGCAGCACCTCGGTATCAGACTGAATGCGATCGCCCATTTGGTTAAAAGCCGCCGCAATCTGAGCAAGTTCGTCAGAACCTCTTAGTTGCGCGCGCTCGTCGAATTTTCCTTGGCTGAAGCTATTGCTCGCTTCGACAAGTCTCGCAGCCCGCTCTGTCAAGGTTTTATCGAAAAACAACCAGACAATTATGCAGAATACAGCTAATCCAATACTCGTTTGGGTCGATCGCTCGAAAGTATCTGCATAAGCTTGTTGCTTGAGTAACAAAATATCATACTCTACCAAAAGAATGCCGACTCTCGAAGGCCGAACTTCTCCCGGCTCGGCTCCCAACAAAACCGGATAAATTGCCCATGTACTCTCTTTATTTTCAGCAAGCTTGACTTCTCCTGACATCTTTTCGCGAACTTTAAAAAATTCTTCTGGTAAATAGTCAGGTAATGAAATTTCACCGATCTGGTGATTCCGAAATTCGTAACGGGTTGCCACAATTACTCGGTTATTTTCATCACAAAGCAACGCTAAGCGGATATTTCGCTCGCTCCCCAACTTGCTAATCGCAATTTCGACTTGCTCAATATCTCCTCTGCGGTACAAATATTCCAGCATTCCTGAGATTTGATTTGCCGAAAACTTCAAATCGTTAATTCCATTTTCTTCTTGCCGTTGGTACGATTGCTCTACCTCCCGTTGAAAAGAAAACAAACCCAGCAAACTGCCGACAATTAGCAGGATCAAAGGAATAGAGAAACGCAGAGAAAAAGGAAATCGTTTCATAGTTAGAAATGATATAAATTTGAGTTTCTAGATTATTGTTGCTAATTTCAACCAAAAATCTGCATAAAAATACTCTTGTTCAACTCACACTTGTTCACGACTAACTATAATTTTAATCGCTCAATATTTTACTTGTTTGACCAATTTGTCGTCCAACAAAGGAGCCGGATTTACCGCTTTCGGCAGCAATTTATTTTCTAACATGACTTGAGACAATCGCTTGACGCCATTCAGCAATGACGGATCTGTTTTTCCTAGTAACTTTTGGTTTTCTAGAAGGTTGGGACTGCTCAGCCCTTTTAAAGATTCTAAGAATTGTTCTGGAGTCACTCCTGTGCGGGGAGCCATGCGAATAGCAGCATCTTGGGGATTTTTTGTCAAGTAATCTAGGGCGCGAAACCGACCGTCAATTAAAGCCTGCAAAGCCTTGGGCTGCTTGTTAATTACCTCCTCGCGCACGATCAGAACATCGACAATTTCACCGGGAATTTGCGAACTGTCAAACAGTAGTTTCGCACCCGCTGCTAGCAGCTTTGTCCGAGCAGAGCCAAAGGTAACAACAGCATCTACTTTTCCATCTTTAAAGGCTCGTTCATGTTCGGATACTCCCAAAGAGACAATTTTGATATCTTGAGGTGACATACCTTTTTGTTCTAAGGCACGGGTAATTATGAATGCTCCTAACGCCGTAGATTCAACCCCTACAGCTCGGCTTTTTAAGCCTGGCAAATTTTGAATTTCGGGTTTGCCGAGAATCACATCCCCACCGTTAGAAAAATCCATAACAACTACAATTTTTACGTCGGGATTGGTTGCTGCCAATACCAAAGCTTGATCGATGGATATGCCCGCTGCTTCAATTTCTCCATTTCGATAGGCTCGTACCTCTTCTGTACCTGAAGGATAATCTACTAATTTAATGGGGGTATTATCATAGTAGCCCAAACTGCGAGCCAAGTACAGAGTTTCATAGCCCGGCCAAACATTGGCACCGACTCGCAAAGGTGGTTCTGCTTTGGCGCAACTAGCTAATATCGCTGTACACAGCGTTACTGCCGCAATGCCAAGCGTCAAGGTTTTTTTGAGTTTGCGGCTCAATTTTCTCCACAATTTGAGGTCAAAGATCGGAGGATTTGTCAACATATACTTAGCTATCCTTCTGGTAATTCATTAGTAAATGATACTGGGGAGCGGACAATTAATTTCAGGTGCTGCGATCGCCGCTCATATTTACCAATTTAGTCTATATAAACGCCGATCGCAAACTTGTAGCAGCGGCGTGAAAATTAATAATTGGTCTGCAACAAATTGCCTGTGACAAACAACTTTGCAACCGACCCGCAAGGACGCACAAGTATTAAATCAGACTGCCGAGCGAAGCTGCCAAGTCAAGCTGCCAAGTCAAGCTGCCAAGTGAAGGTGCAGACGCTTGGTCATCTCCCAAACAGCAACGAAAGTATAGGTTGGGCGATCGAGTTAACTCCCATGTGTCGATCGCACTCACACATCTGCGCCATTTTGTGGTAAGAATTACTACTTGCGACAAAATCGACACAGCAGTTTACATTTGGAGAGTATTAGATGTCAGGTAGCGAAGTCCGTGCAGACTTTTGGATGAGCGAGTACATTACCCCTTGGGATATTTACGTTCACGGCGTCATAGGCGTGCTCGCTTACAAAAAAACAGCCTACCAGGAAATGTACGTAGTTCAAACCGGCACCTACGGTAAAGGCTTAGTTTTGGACGGCAAATGGCAATCTTGTACGGGCGACGAGTTTCTGTACCACGAACCCCTGGTGCACCCAGCGATGATTGCTCACGGTTCGCCCAAAAAAGTGCTAGTTCTCGGCGGCGGTGAAGGAGCTACAATTAGAGAAGTGTTGCGCTGGAAAAGTGTTGAAAAAGTCGTGATGGTAGATATTGACGGCGAAGTAGTAGAAGCTTGCCGCGAGCACTTGCCAGAAATGCACCAAAACGCCTTTGATGACCCCCGTTCCGAAGTAGTAATCGGCGACGCTTTGGACTATTTAGACAACACAGACAGCGATTGGGATATTGTGATTTCCGACTTATCCGATCCCATTGAAGAAGGCCCATCTTTCCAGTTATTTACCAAGGAGTATTTTGAGAAAGTCCGCAAGATACTGTCACCTAACGGATATTTCGTAGTGCAAGCGGGTCCTGTTTCTCCAGCAGAAATGAAAATGCACGCCCGCATTGTCAACACCCTGAAATCGGTTTTCCCCAACGTTCAATCCTGCACCAGCTTTATTTCTACCTACGGAGCTCCTTGGGGTTTTGCGGTAGCTTCGGGCCAGGAAATAAACACGCGGCCAGAACCCGAAGTTACCGACAAATTGCTCGCCGACAAAACAATTGGCGGGTTCCGGATGTTAGACGGGATTACACTGTTGGGACTGATGCAAGTTCCCGGTCACTTACGAAAAGTAATCGCCGAGGAAACCGAAGTTTACACGATCGCAGCACCGCCTAAATTTTTCGGGAAAGGCTCTGTCGGTCAGTGAAGTTAAATTGAAAGAGAAAAGTCGTTTGGAGTAACTCACATGGGCAGTTTAATCCGCATAGTCGCTGCAATTTTTATTCCCCCCCTGGGCGTATTTTTGACCGTCGGAATTGGTACTGATTTTTGGATCAACCTGCTTCTAACCTGTTTTTTCTGGTTTCCGGGCATGATTCACGCTATTTGGGTAATTGCCAAGCACGATCGAGGCTAACTTGACGACAAATTCAGTTTTTTGATAACAAACAGGCAAGAGAAAACAGATTTTCTTTTGCCTATTTTTACTGATTAATCTGGGTGCATCTCTATTTTGCAAGGGCGAAGCATTTCGGCAGACAATTTATTAGTGA
>NZ_JAUBOJ010000466.1:0-5153 GCF_036700185.1 Microcoleus sp. BM001215392
AATTAAATAACTTACATTTTTTATTGTGATTGTGGGATGGGCGTCCCGCCCGTCCAGAAATCCCACAAATATGTGTAAATTATTGAATTCGCGATCCTTAGTCGTTTCTCTAATAACAAATAACAAATAACCAATGCCCTGCGCGGGCCGATGCCCCATCCCCGATGCCCGATGCCCAATTCCCAATTCCCAATTACCAATTTAAGTATTAACAGGTAAGCGGATGGTAAAAGTAGAACCAACACCGACTTGACTTGTTACTGAAATATTGCCGCCCATCATGAGACAAAAACGCTGGCTGATTGCTAGTCCCAAACCTGTGCCGCCGTACTTGCGCGTGGTAGAAGCGTCTGCTTGGGTAAATGGTTGGAAAATTTGCTGCAATTCGTCTGGATTCATGCCAATTCCTGTATCTGTACAATTCACCACTAAAAATTCTTTACTGGGATTTGAGGATGGAGAATTTGCTGCCGGTTCCGAACTGTTTTCTGGTGTCGCTTCGCTGCTGTAGCAGGCGATTTGTTCTCGGCTGGCGCTGAGGGTGATTGTACCGTTTTGAGTGAATTTGGCGGCATTGCTCAGCAAGTTTAATAAAATTTGTCGTACTTTGGTAATGTCACCGTGCATAGTGCCGATGTTGCTAATTTTCTGTAAGTTTAAAGTGTTATGATTTTTCTCGATTAGTGGGGCGGCGGTGTCGGTGACTTCTGCAATTAAGGCGGCGATGTCGAAGGTTTCTAAGTACAAATCCATGCGACCTGCTTCGATTTTAGAAATGTCGAGAATGTCGTTAATTAGCGATAGCAAGTGTCGGCCGGATGTGCGGATTTTGTCTAAGTCTGGGGTGAGTTCGTCGTAGCCGGATTCTTCGGTTTCTTCTTGCAGCATTTCGCTGTAGCCGATGATGGCATTGAGAGGTGTGCGCAGTTCGTGGCTCATGTTTGCTAAAAATGCGCTTTTTGCGGTGGAAGCTGCTTCGGCTGCTTCTAGGGCGAGTTGCAAGGCGGATTCAAAGACTTTGCGATCGCTAATATCCTCGACGCTGCCTTCATAGTAGAGCACCTCGCCGCGCGTGTCGCAGACTGCACGGGCGCTTTCGGAAATCCAAATTATGCTGCCGTCGGCGCGGTACACTTCTGACTCAAACCCGGAAATTTGTCGGAATTCTTGCATCACTCGCATGAACTTCTGGCGCTGCTGGGGATTGACGTAAGTTTGCTGTCTGATGTTGGTGAGATTTGATGTCAATTCTTCGGGAGTTGCGTAGCCGTAGATGCGGGCTAAGGCTGGATTTACGCTCAAGAAGCGGCCTTCGGGGGTGGTTTGAAAAATGCCTTCGACGGCGTTTTCAAATATGCTGCGGTATTTTTGTTCTGCTTGGCGGAGGGCGTTTTGCGTCCGATCGCGATCGCTAGCTTCGATCGCCAATGATACCAAATCTGCGAGGGAAGCAGCAAAATTTTGTTCTTCTACTGTCCAGTGGCGAGCACTTCCCACCTGTTCGATACAGAGGACTCCGACTGTTTGGCCTCCCAATCGCACCGGCGCGTCTAATGTGGATGTGGTGCCGGCTTCTACAAAGTAAGATGATACCAATTCTCTGGTTCTGATATCTGAAAGAGCGTCGTCGGCTGCGATCGTCCGGTCTTCTTCCAAAGCTTTAAAATAAGCTGGATAGTCTGCTGCTGCAAGTTCCAGACCTTGGGAATGCTCGCCGTTAGTGCGCCCAAACTGGTCGAAACATTGCAATGAAGAGCGGCTTTCGTCGTACAACCAAGCTCCGACTCCTTCTACATCTAGGGTATGAGAAGCCGCTTCGGTAATTGCTCTCAAAGCTACTTGCAAATCGCCTCGATACAGCGCTTTATTTCTTGCCAATTCTAGCAAAACAGTATTTTGTTTGAGCAATTGTTTTTGTCTCATCCGCCGTACCGATTCGGCTCGCTTCTGTTCGGTAATGTCGCGGGCTACCCAAATTACGGATTCTTCTGAAAGTGGCGAAATGCTTGCGGCAAAAGAAACTTCGCGGTTGTTAATAGTTAAATCGTACTCAATGCTGACTGTTTTTTGAGTATCTAAAGCTGCTCGGATGTTGTTAAAAAAATAGTCCGCCGTAGCTTGATCGAACAGCTCTCCGATTGTTTTTCCAATTAATTCTGCGGCTGGTTTGTAGAGCAGGGATATATTTGTGGGTGCGACTTTTAAGTAGCGACCTGTGGCGTCTACAACTATAATTAATTCGTTCATGGCTGCAAACAAAGCCCGCAATTCTGCTTCGGCGGCTTCGAGTTCGGCAGTCCGCTCTGCTACTCGCTGTTCTAAACTAGAGTTAGTTTTTTCTAGGGCTACAAAAGACGATCGCAATTGTCTCGCCATCTGGTTGAAAGACTGAGCCAATATGCCTAGTTCGTTAACGCCTTTAACTTCGACTTCGCCCTCTAATTCGGCGGAGGTGAAGTCAGCAGATTCGGACATTTTTGTTAAAGCTTGGGATGCTTCTAGCAATCGGGTAATCGGTTGGACAACCCAGCGAGAGGTAAAAATTCCCAGGACGATCGCCAATATGAAAGCAAAAAAGCACAATAAAATAGTTGTGCGAGTGTTGGCGTTAATTTGCTCCATAAAGTCTGCTTCCGGGATGGCTACGACAATCAGCCAATCGAGGCCGCGGCCGTCTCGCAGGGGAGCCACCGTCAGGAATTGACGTTTGCCGTCTATATCGAAGCTAAACTGTCCTTGGCTGTCAATTTCTGCAAAACTGCCAAATCGTTTTTCCAAGTATGTGGATGCCGATCGAACTAGCAAATTTTTACTCTGTGTAGCCAACAGCCGTTTTTGTCCGTCGTTGTCAGTGACAAACGGCAATTCATCTGTGGAACTGGCGACGATTTCCCCGCTGCGTTCGATCGCAAAAACTTCTCCCGACGGGCTAATTTTGATGCTTTTGAGAAAATCGCTGATTTGAGAAAGAGTCAGGTCAATTGCTAATACACCCCGCAGTTGTCCTGTTTCATTGTAAATCGGCATCACCGGCGTAATCCCCAGAACTGGCGAGGCGGTGAAGACGTAGATTGGAGACCAAGTGGCTTTTTCTGACTGTTTGGCAGCTTCGTACCAGGGTCTATTGCGGGGGTCGTAGGAAGCGGTTTTGATTAGCTCCGTGCGATTTCCTTTGTTATCAAGGCGATAAATTTGGCGGTTGGGAGCGGTGGATTCGTCTCTGATGTATAGTAAGTCTTCTGCTTCGTGTTTGACCAAGAGAAATCTGCCTTGTTCGTCGCCGTAGTAGATGGTGGTAGTTCGATCGCTCAGCTTGGTCTGGTTCCACAAATATCGCTCTAAGTTGGGGAAGTCATCAGGGTTGAGGTTTCCAGAGGCTATAGCAGCAGTATTCATTTGCAGGAACAGGTGAGACATATCCCCAAAACTGCGGAAATTTTCTTTAGTCCTGGCTGCGACTTCCAAACTCAACCTGGTAGCCAGGTCGTTGACTGCTTTTTGGCCGTTGCGAAACGACAGCCATCCTGTGACGCCGACTGCTACGGAGATTTGCACCACCAGCGGTATCAACAAGACTAGGCTCAGTGACATCTTGGGCGAGCTTTTCATCAGACAACCTGCTCGGGACTTTTGAATAACATCAATAATATTTTGACACCTAGGACGTTTGTCTATCGTTTGTCATTTAAAAGAAGCCCTAAATATTATAAGTTACAAACTCCCACAGCAACAGTCAATTGGGCTAGCCTACCCCTCAAAACTTGGCTGAGGTTGCCAGCCCTACTGTAAAAAATTGTAATATTAATCATGTCACTACTTGCTAGAATCTGGCGATCGCGATCGGGGACTCCCGGTCAAAAACTCACACTAGGTTAAAAAAAATACCAGGGTTCCCAGGTACTGCCAACCCTTAATTTATAAGTTATTCCCGTCCAAAAAGCAGCATTGAGAATCGGAGCGCCCGCGAGCCGCGTGCAGAGGGTCAACCTGACGGCTGCTCAATCAAAATCTGATTGGAAATTTCAAGGCCAGTGCCCTAACAAATGTAAGTTATTTGACAACACTCTGTTGAAAAATTTGCTATTCATTGAATAAGCGGACAAAAGGGCGATCGCACCAAAAGAGGGTAATTGAAGCATCTGTGGTGGATCGAGGGCAGCAATGTCAGTCGATTTTAGATTCAAGAATTGCAAAATCAGAGCTTTACTCCACAGATTCATCTGGGAGGTTGAACAAAAGTCTAAAATTTTGGGTTCGACTCCCGCGAGCGTCGGGTGCTTGTGCATATTTTGGGGTAATGTCAAGCGAACTGCGACCTTTGAGCAAAATATAGCAACCTTCTGGGCTGTTAAAAAATAGATAACCTCACGGATAGAACCTGAAACCCCTCTACCCCAAACGGTTAGATTCCCATATGTAACTGTCAATTGTCAACTATCAACTGTCAACTGCTATAATACTTCTGGAGGATGACATGAGCTATACATTTGAAATCCTGGGCGTATCTCCAACTTTAACGTTTTTTAACCAGCAGCAGGCATTACTGCAACAACAGCAGCCGTCCGGTGTAGAATACTTGGGAAACCGAAAGTGTACTCTCGATTCGTTTGTGACATCGGTAGAGATAGTTTCTCCCGATCGCGGCTGGGATGTCGATCGAGTCGTAAATACCGTGATTAGTTTCTGGATGAACAACTCCGAGAGCATCCAATATTGGAAGCACAGATTGCAGGATGCCGGCAGCGAAAACCTGTTAGTAGCCAGAGTAGGCGATATCAAGTCTTTGCAAGCAGCATTTGAATCGCTCTTGGGCGAATAGGACTTACACAAAAAATGTCTGGCGTGGCAGTTATGGATAAGGTTGGCACTGCGCACCCTACATCATTAGATTCTGCGTCAGACATTTGGCAATTTCGTTGATTCGCGACACAGAAGTCACAGATTTATAATATAGCCTTTCTCAAGGGCAGTGATCTATGTCCCGTAATCGGTAATTGGTAATTGGTAATTGGTAATTGGTAATTGGTAATCGGTAATTGGTAATCGGTAATTGGTAATCGGTAATCGGTAATTGCTTCCAATGACAACTGCCAACTGTCAACTGCCAACTGTCAACTGCCAACTGCCAACTGTCAACTGCCAACTGCCAACTG
>NZ_JAUBOJ010000467.1:0-2014 GCF_036700185.1 Microcoleus sp. BM001215392
GGTGAATAATTGATGCTTGCGGCATTTTTTGGACGATCGCAGCTTTTGTCCCTTGCGCGCCTGTGATGGCTTGGGTGTTGAGCAGAGGCGCGATCGCGATCGCTTCAGCTTCGGCTCCAGGTAGAGGAGACAATTGCTGTTTGGGAGCTCCGAGATAGGCAGACACGATCGGCATCGTGGGATTGCCCAAGACTAGAGCCCTGCCGCGATCGTTGGCTGGCTTCTGTGCTAACTTCTGTCGTTGTTGCCGGGTTAAATCCAACACTTGAATCGAAGGGGCGGTGAGAATGGTGTGTTTCTCGATTAAGTAAGTGCCGTTGGCATCTTGCAGGGCGGGGAAGGGCACCTGGAAGAGTGATCGTTGAGGAATGAAAATGACGTGGGCATTGGGGTCTTTTGGTAGGAGACTGGCAATTGGATCGATCAGCAATTGATGCAGCGTCGGTAAGTCGGGTTGGGGTTGGGTGGAGCCTAGACTGCTCCGACTGCGGACAGCGAGGAATTCTTGATTGCCCACGATCAAGCTGGCTAGAGAGGCGTTGTATTTTTGCCAAAGGGGTTTGAGGTCAACTTGGCGGAAGGTAATTTCGCCTGTCGGTTGAATCGCCCAGATGTAGAGCGCAGATTCACGCGGTTCGCTTTTTCCCTGAATCTGAAATTCGTTGTAGATGATGGAATACTGCACCAAAGTGGCGTTCTGTGCTTTGGCGATTTGTCGGATTTGATCTTGGTTGGGAGCAGTGGCGATGACCGAATTGGCATCACCAGTTGATAAGCGCTCTGTCATGAGATCGACAAAGGCGCGGGCACGTCCCCGTTCGGCAATTTCTAAAGCGGCGATCGGGTTATTCTGAGCCACACGAACTTGTTGTAGAAGGCGATAGGTGCGAGCTTGTTCTTCAAAGATGGAGACTTTATTAGCGTCGTTGGAGCCGAGCATTTGCCGCATCGATTCCCAAACTTGAATCCCATTCACGAGCATTTTTTCAGCTTCTGTTAGATTGCCAGCCTCGAAGAATGCCGCTCCGAGGTTGTTGAGCGCCCCACCCTCGCTCTGGCGGTTTTTAATTTCGCGGGCGATCGCTAAGCACTGCTCTGAATACTCAATGGCTTGGGCATAGTTGCCCAGATTGATGTAAACGGCTCCCAAATTGCCCAATGCCAGACCCTCTCCTCGACGGTCTTTAATTTCGCGGGCGATCGCTAACTGTTGCTGGGTATACTCAATGGCTTTAGCATAGTTGCCCAGAAAGCGGTAAGCGATTCCCAAATTGCCCAGTGCATTCCCTTCCCCGTCGCGGTTTTTGATTTCGCGGGCGATAGCTAACTGTTGCTCTGAATACTCAATGGCTTGGGCATAGTTGCCCAGATTGATGTAAACGATTCCCAAAGTGCCCAGTGCATCCCCTTCCCCTTTGCGGTCTTTGATTTCGCGGGCGATCGCTAACAGTTGCTGTGCATACTCAATGCCTTTGGCATAAGTGCCCAGAGAGATGTAAGCGGCTCCCAAATTACCCAGTGCCGCACCTTCCCCTCGGCGGTGTTTTATTTCGCGGGCGATGGCTAAACTCTGCTGTGCATACTCGATGGCTTTGGCATAGTTGCCCAGAGAGAGGTAAGCACCTCCCAAATTCCCCAGTGCATTCCCTTCCCCGTCGCGGTTTTTAATTTCGCGGGCGATGGCTAAACTCTGCTGTGAATACTCAATGGCCTTGCCATAGTTGCCCAAATAGAGGTAAGCATTTCCCAAATTGCCCAGTGCATTCCCTTCCCCGTCGCGGTTTTTAATTTCGCGGGCGATGGCTAACCACTGCTGTGTATACTCAATAGCTTTGCCATAGTTGCCCAGATATTTGTAAGCCTCTCCCAAAATGCCCAGTGCTGCCCCTTCCGCTTGGCGGTTTTTGATTTCGCGGGCGATCGCTAAGCACTGCTGTGAATACTCAATGGCTTTGGCCGAGTTGCCCAGAGAGAGGTAAGCACCTCCCAAATTCCCCAGTGCATTCCCTTCCCC
>NZ_JAUBOJ010000467.1:2114-5104 GCF_036700185.1 Microcoleus sp. BM001215392
AGTTGCCCAGAGAGAGGTAAGCACCTCCCAAATTCCCCAGTGCATTCCCTTCCCCAAGGCGGTTTTTAATTTCGCGGGCGATGGCTAACTGTTGCTGTATATACTCAATGGCTTTGGCCGAGTTGCCCAGAGAGCGGTAAGCGATTCCCAAATTCCCCAGTGCATTCCCTTCCCCAAGGCGGTTTTTGAGGGCGCGATAAATTTGCAGGGCCTGCTGCCAGGAATTCAGCGCTGCTGGGAATTGGCTAGTCTGCAACTGTTGAATTCCCTGCTCCACAAGCCGATCGCCCTCTGCTTCACGAGCATCGGTAGTTTGAGCGATCGCTGGGAAGAGAGAGCCAGGAGTAGTTAATAGGGGGATAGTGGCAAGCACGAACAGGGAAATGGAAGCTAGGAAAACATTAGTGACCCTAGAGTGGGTCGATTTGAGTCGCTTAAATGGGGAATACAGCATAGGATTCTAGAGTTGGAATTTAGAGAATTAGCCCGATCGCTCTTTCTGCCGTCGTCGTGCGATAGCCTCCATCTGCCACGGGCGATCGACCTTCATAGAAGCTTACTCTGCCTCCCCAATCTCGCGGCTGGGAATGGGGACTCTAATCTGAATTAGACGACAATTTTTGCGATCGCCCGATCGGCTTGAATCAAACCATATCCAGTGGCATAGTCAAATCCAACATCCAAACCTGGCGTCTTTAGATCGCCCATATCCAGAGCAGACGGCTCTAATGCTCGATTAATGTCCGCAGGACTTAAGTGGGGATTTGCAATGCTATCCTGTCAACCCATTCCGATTAGCTGTTGTCGTCAAAATGTACTCAACTTGAGCCGGAGTTAAAGTCGGATTTGCACTCAAAACTAAAGCCGCTACACCCGCTACTTGTGGCGTTGCCATCGATGTGCCACTCATGTTTTGATAGGTGTTAGAGCGAGTTGTAGAATAGATGTCTACTCCCGGAGCAACTACGTAATCCAAAGGTGTGGAACCCGCACGGTTAGAGCTATCAGCCATGCTGCCTCTTACATCAATGCTGCCCACTGCAATTCCCCAGCGATCGGCATTACGAGCTGGATAACCTGGTTGATTTAAACCCAAATTTCCGGCTGACATAACCACAACAGAGCCTTTGTTATTTGCATACTGAATTGCCGACTCAATTGCGTCATTCACCTGGGTGGAGGGGGAAAACCCACTTCCCAAGCTGAGGTTAATTACATTTGCTCCATTATCCGCAGCATAGCGGATTCCAGCAGCAACATTATTCCACTCGCCACTACCAAAGGAAGGCAATACTCTGACAGGCATAATCTTTGCGTTATAGGCAATTCCTGTGATGCCAAAATTATTTCGTTCCGCAGCGATCGCACCTGCTACGTGAGTACCGTGGCCATCCCAATCCAGATCCATTGGGTTGTTGTCGCCCGACACAAAATCCCAACCCCGAATATCATCAATGAATCCGTTGCGATCGTCATCTATGCCATTTCCCGGAATTTCACCAGCGTTCCGCCAAATATTGCCATCCAAGTCGGGATGGTTGTAGTCAACACCAGTATCCACGACAGCTACAACAATGCCATTTCCTGTAATGTTCTGATTCCAAACTTCCGGCGCATTTATGACATCTAGCGCCCAATTATTCCCGCCCAAATCGGGAAGAGCCGGAAAAAGACTTGAGCGGTTTAAGGTGCGGGAAACTGCTGCATTTGCATTCACCAAACCGTAGCCGTAATTAGGATTAAAATTACCTAATGGTGTTGGAATATCCGGCGTTACAGGCACAGAAGTTGCAGAAAGATTCAGGTTGTAATTGGTAGAGTTATTTAAGAAGCTAGAGACTTGGACATAGTATGTACCGGGAGCCAAATTAGATACATTAATCGCATCCGGGAGAGTGCCAATATTAACAGAGTAGCCAATAACTTCACCAGAATCTAAAATACCGTTGCGGTTTCTATCTTGAATTAGCTTTACGTCAGCATCCGCTCTCAAATTATCGAGACGCAGGTTAAAATTGCTCTTAGTGTCGATCTCGAATCGGTAGAAATCGCTAGAATCGCCTATACCCACGAAATCAGTTAAGTTGATGCTACCGTTCTCAACGCCAACAACAGTGCGAGCTGTCGAAAGAGAGTTACCTGGATCGGCAAAATTCAACTGGGAAGCAGAAATCGTTCCTGTTAGCGGATCTGTATTTGCAGCCGATTGTGACTGCGGCTTGAGTTGAGCATCGGTGACAGTCCCAGTAACCCGATCGCCCGCAGAGACATTGAGACCCTCGCCTGCACGAGCTACAATAAAATCTGCGATCTGTGTCTGTGGGTCGATGCTGGATGCTGTAGGATTGGGAAAGCTAGATTCAGGACTGTAACCGGAACCATTCAATGGATCGATCGCGACCTTGAGCAAGTCGGTGTTAGCCGGAAATGCCGATCGGGCGAGATCGTTTGGCTGTTGGCCCAAATAAAGGCGATCGTCAAGATTCGTGGTGATGTCTAACATAATTTAAAACCTTAGATATTTAGATTTGTTCTTTACTTAAATCTTAAGCAACCCAGATGGGAATTTCACTCGGTCTACCCGCAGACTTGATGTAGTACCGGGTGCAAAATAGATTGCCAGAAAGTGCAAAGTATGTGAATATGTAGCGTAGATGGTTCACTGCCATCAGTTTTGAGATTGAAGCGCGATCGCAAACAAAGAGTCATTCTACAGTCCGCCAGGGAATTAATTCCCTGTCGAGAAAGCGCAAGTCCTCTCAAAGAAAACTGAAGAATATAACTTATTAGTCTTCTTTCAGATGTAAATGAATTAAACTATCAAATAGAAATATCGATCTTCCTGAAAGCGAGCTAACAGTTCCGGTATGCGATCGTGCTTGCCCAATTATCGCAATACTCGCGCTTCGGGCTCGAACAACTTGGTTGTTTCGATTGATATCGTTTCCGGTTGCATCAGAATGATTTAACCGCGAAGGCGCAAAGGACGC
>NZ_JAUBOJ010000468.1:0-5030 GCF_036700185.1 Microcoleus sp. BM001215392
TAGTTATAATCCCATATTGATTGCGGTCATGCTTCGCCCCTACAGATATATTTGCCTTGCGCCAGATGCACCCGCCCCAAGCCCCAGCCAATTGCTGCTATCCCTGGGAATGTTTGGTCAGTTATGACAAAGATCGAGGACAGTGGTTAAAAGATATGGATTCGTTAAATGCTAAACAATTAATACCTAAATATCCGGGTAAGTACATTAATTATAATATTGGATATTTCCAATATCGCTCTGAGTCTTTTTTACAATAGTCAGGTATGCTGACTTCTTTGACTATCAAGCTTTTGATAGTCACACATACACATTTTAATCTCTCACCCTTATCCTGGATAACCAGGACAAGGGTGAGAGATTAAAATGTTTTAAAATTACTAAAAATAGTCCTATTTATGGCTTGACACATTAATGTGAATCATTTAGGATTGCTATAGAGCGTCCTCACCTTGCCAAGTGTAAGAACGATAACCCTTTAATGTCTTGTATTTGTCGTAATACTGAATCCTTGACACCTGAATTTTCAAGTTTGAAAATCCTTGCTCTAATGCCTTAGATTTTTGGCAACACCGAATGCTGTGTGATACGGAAAAGCCCCGCCTGAACTACGATTCAGACAGAGGCCTTGCTTTAGCTAGCAAACTCACGGTGGTTTGACATCCTAACTTCACACCACCGCAAACACACCTAACTACATTTCAAATATATGTCCCACAATTATACTCCAGAATGCGAGTCGTTGTACACCAATTTTCGGCAGACTAAGAACACCCTCTCTGCTTTAGCCGAGTCGAACCGTGCTTTGGCAAAGTCGAACCGCGCTTTGGCGAAGTGGAACCACTCTCTGCTTGAGGAAAACGAAGCACAAGATCAGACTATCAAATTGTTTGAGAAAAAAGTCCTTGAACTCCAACAAAAGTTAGATGACTCAAAAGATGAAAACCTGGAACTACAACAAGAGGTAGATTCATTGAAGGATGAGAACCTTGAACTGCGACAACGAGTAGATCCGTATTCGCCAGATGGTCTTTCGATTGAAGACTCTTTTGATGAGGAATATTAAACAGGGATGTAGGTAAATTCATCAAAAGTGGAATCGCCCTTCCCATCCAAAAAATAGGACAATGGTAAAGGGCGATCGCACTTCACCCTAAAATCTTTCTCAACTAAACCCATGAGTACAATTCGCTTAGAACTAGCCCAATACTTGAAATGTCGAGGTTTCACCCCCGAAAACTTGGTCGAAGCTGTCGGCGAAACACTCAATCCTGAAACCGTATACCAACTGATCGAAAAAGCAGAAAACCTCAGCCATCTAGACTTATCCGTCTTAGCCGCCATTATAGATGGCTTGAGCAAACTCAATGGTTTTCCAGTTGGCATCGCAGAAGTGCTAATATTTTTTCCTGACATTTCCGACGAAGCATTGGCAAAATCGCCTTGGCGTCAACTTTACCTCGTCGATAATGAAATTCCTCCCTATGATTGGGGAGATGTAGACCCCATGAAACTTGGTCAACCTGTGCGCTATATACCGGGAGTAGGTGCCGTTATTCTTGAAGACGAAAGGGTAAAGTAATAAGCGTGACTAATACATTTAACATCCGCGATATTTTACTGGTTGATTTCCCTCCTCAAACGCCTGCACTGCACGAACAACAAGGAAGACGCCCTGCTGTAGTAGTGGGGAACCCAAGCGACACAGGTACGATCCGTTTTGAGCTTGTGATTGTTGTGCCGATTACCAGACAATCAGGAGATTGGAATGCACAAAATCCCATTTTATACCCAAGCCTTCAGGCAGGAGTGGGAAATTTAACTGCCAACTCGATAGTATTGCTGGATCAAGTACGCACTGTAGATATCCGGCGAGTATTGCGGTATCTTGGCAGTTTAACCGCAGAAGAGTATCAGCCGATCGCAAATGGACTCAAGCTAATGTTCGGCTTTTAAATTATCTAAAAATCAGGATACGGCAATGCCGTTTCCCTACAATATTATCTTCAGGTAGGGACACGGCAATGCCGTGTCCTCCGTTGCTTTTAAATTATCTAAAAATTAGGATACGGCAATGCCGTTTCCCTACTGCATCGAATAATTGAAATTTGCTCATTGCTATCCATTCTTCAACCCGCGCAGGCGGGTTTTGTTCGTGTAGACGCGGTTTCAACCGCCGAGTCTAATGTCCCAACAGCTTATCGCGCAAATGCTTAATGCGATCGCGCAACTTACCAGCCTCCTCAAACTCCAACTTCTTCGCCGCCGCCTTCATCTGCGTCTCCAACCGCCCGATTAACTGAGGAATCTCATCTAAAGATAACTCATCCACCTGTTCGTAAACCTCCTCCAACTGCTGCGAGTTCAGCTTGCGCGACACGTCCAGAAACGCCAGAATCGCATTGGTCGATCGCTTTTTCGCGATCGGCTGCGGCGTAATCCCGTGCATCTTATTGTACGCTAGCTGAATCCCCCGGCGCCGATCCGTTTCGTCGATCGCCTTAACCATACTATCAGTCAAATTATCCGCATACAAAATAGCCTGTCCCTGCACGTGACGCGCCGCCCGCCCAATTGTTTGAATCAAAGAACGTTCCGATCGCAAAAACCCCTCCTTATCCGCATCCAAAATCACCACCAGCGACACTTCCGGCAAATCCAAACCTTCCCGCAGCAAGTTAACTCCAATCAACACATCAAACTTACCATCCTGCAAATCTTGGATAATTTCTATCCGTTGAATCGACTGAATTTCCGAGTGTAAATACCGGACTCTAATCGCCCTTTCTTGCAAATATTCCGTTAAATCCTCCGCCATCCGCTTCGTCAAAGTCGTCACCAAAACTCGCTCGTCCCGAGTGACTCTATCCTTAATTTCCCCCAACAAATCGTCAATTTGTCCTTCCGTCGGGCGCACGAAAATCGTCGGATCGACTACTCCGGTTGGGCGAATTACTTGCTCGGCAACTCTCCCTTCCGAGATTTCCATTTCCCAATTTCCAGGAGTCGCAGAAACAAAGATGCACTGATTCTCTTTTGCCCAGAATTCCTCTGCTTTTAACGGGCGGTTGTCGGCTGCGCTGGGCAAGCGAAAACCGTGTTCGATCAATACTTTTTTCCGCGCTTGGTCGCCGTTGTACATTCCCCGAATTTGCGGTACAGTGACGTGGGATTCATCTACTACCAACATCCAATCTTTCGGAAAATAATCAATCAAACATTCGGGCGGTTCTCCGGCATTTCTACCTGCTAAATGCCGCGAATAATTCTCGACTCCGTTGCAGTAACCTACTTCCCGCAGCATTTCCAAATCGTAGCGGGTGCGCTGTTCTATCCGCTGCGCTTCTAATAGTTTCCCTTCTTTTTCAAATTCTGCCAGTCTGTCTTCTAATTCGAGTTCTATTCCTTGGCAAGCTGCCTCTAATTTATCATCAGCAGTCACAAAGTGGCGCGCCGGATAAATATTTAAAGCCGTTGTACTTTGGATGATTTTACCAGTTACGGGGTCAACGTAGCGAATGGCATCGATTTGGTCGCCGAAGAATTCGACGCGAATAACTCTATCTTCGTAGGCGGGGCCGATTTCAACAACGTCGCCTTTGACGCGAAATTTACCTCTGCCTAAATCTAGGTCGTTGCGGCTATATTGGACGTTAACTAAATCTCGCAATATTTGCCGCTGGTTGACTTCCATTCCTACTTGCAAAGGGATAGCAGCTTTCAGGTATTCGGCGGGCATTCCCAAACCGTAGATGCAGCTAATTGATGCTACGACAATTACGTCGCGGCGTTCAAAGAGCGATCGCGTGGCGGAGTGTCGCAGCATATCGATCTCGTCATTAATTGCTGCGGTTTTTTCAATGAAAGTATCGCTAACGGCGATGTATGCTTCAGGTTGGTAGTAGTCGTAATAACTGACAAAGTATTCGACTGCATTGTTGGGAAAAAAATTGCGCAGTTCGTTGCACAGTTGAGCAGCCAGGGTTTTGTTGTGTGCTAATACTAAGGTGGGTCTGCCGATTTTTGCGATCGCCGAGGCAATGGTGAAGGTTTTGCCCGTACCTGTGGCGCCGAGTAAGGTTTGAAATCGATCGCCCGCTTGGATGCCTTTGACGAGTTGGGCGATCGCTAGCGGTTGGTCGCCCGTGGGATCGAAGGGCGCTTGCAATTGAAAAGATGCTGCCGCAGTTACCATAGGAAAATGTCGCTATTACCGATAAATCTTAACAAAAATGCCGACATTCTGCAATTTCGTTAATCAAATAGTTAAACTTTATAATATTATTTTAATTATCGGCCCAAATAGAAAGCAGAAAGCCCAGAAAAGCAGTTGTCCGAACCCAGCAATCAGCAAGGAAAAAAAATTATGGCTCTCACACCCAAAGATAAAGTCAAAGCAAGCGCCCGCGGCAGCAAAGGCACTACCAAGGCCCTACCACCCGCCAGCGAAGCCAAATCAGCGGGCATTCAACTTTATCAGGCACCGCTCCTACATGACAACCGCCCCGTCGGCCCAAACGATTTTACCATCAGCGAGACAGTCTCGATCTCGGGGAATCGCCCGATCGGCGCTAGCACCCTGCACATCAGCGAAACCTACGGCACTGTAGGCAATCGCCCGATCGAAGCCAGCGAGTTTGAAGTGGTTGCTACACTCGGCAGACGCCCGATCGGCTCCAGCGCCATGCAAGTCAGCGAAATGTTCAGTATGTCCGGTGCGCGCCCTATTGGCATCAGCCTTCTGCACATTGATGAAGTTTACTCCACAATGGGAGGCAACCGGCCAATTGCTTCCAACGACATTGACGACAGCTCGACCTTAATGGGATTTTTAGATTAATTATTCATTGGTCATTAGTCATTAGTTTTTCACTATTAACTAATGACTAAAAACACATTTTTAGAAAAGTTGGTGACGAACGAGATTGAAAATTTGAATAGTCGAAAGTAATTTATTTAATCCTACCAATTTCCACAATATATCTCTTGCAAAAGTCGAAATGTATATGTAGGGGCGTAGCATTTGGGCG
>NZ_JAUBOJ010000469.1:0-5006 GCF_036700185.1 Microcoleus sp. BM001215392
TAATGCCGTGCGAGTTCTTGAAGTGCTCGCACGGCATTAAAAGCAAAACCCAGATAGATGCACCCGTTTTCTACCAGCGATGCTGGGAGATTGTTTCGATTTAATAATGACTCCCTGATTTCCGGTAGTGCACCGCTGTCACCCCGTCATTTTTCAGCAAATGACCGTTTTCAACCGTCGCATAAACTACCCAATGATCGCCGCATTCCATCCGACCGATCACTTCGCATTCGAGATAAGCTAAAGCATCAGTCAAAACCGGACAGCCGTTGCTAGCTTCTGTTGTTTCAACTCCGGCAAATCTGTCTTCTCCGGGAGCAAAGTTTTTCATGAAATACTTGCGCAACTGTCGCCCTTCTGCTAAAATATTGAGCACAAATTTATCTCCGGCGTACATCAAAGCTTCGATCGATCGATCTTTAGCCACCGCAATCGTCAGGCCCGGAGGATTAAAGGTGGCTTGCGACACCCACGAAGCCAACATCGCGCTGGTAACATCCCCGCGCCGCGCTGAGACTACGCACAGGGAACCAACTAATCGTCCTACAGCTTGTTCTGTGCGATCGCTCCCCGCCGCTAACTGCGGTTTTGGTGCCCGCAATTTTTGCGATCGAATCAAAGCTTGAGCAAAATCCGTTCCCGCTTCTTTGCACTCGTGAATCGTGTCCGCCGTCGGCTTGAACTTCGCTCGAATCGGCTCAAATCCAATCCGATAGCCAGCATCTTTTAATTTTCCTTCAACTAAGTCGATCGCCTCGCCACTCCAGCCAAACGAACCGAAAACCCCCGCTAATTTGCTCTTAGTTGCGGTAGATAAGACAATTCCCAAAGCAGTTTGAATTTGCGTCGGCGCGTGTCCTGCTAGAGTCGGAGTACCGATGATAAACCCGGCGCATTTCTCGATCGCCTCTTGAATTTCTCCCGGTTCCACAAATTCGCAGTTGATAGTTTCAACAGCAACGCCCGCTTTCGTAATTCCTTTGGCGATCGCCTGGGCCAAAGTAGCAGTATTGCCGTAAGCCGAAGCATAAATCAAAGCAACTGTCAAGTCTTTTGAATTTTGTTGCTGGCTCCATTCCCGATACAAATTGCTCAATTCGTGGAGGCCGTAACGGACAATCGGGCCGTGACCGGGAGCATAAAATGCTGTGGGTAAATCAGCTAATTTATCCATTGCAGTCAGCACTTGTTTCGCCTGAGCAGCGTGCAAAGAATCGTAATAATAGCGCCGATCTTCGCTGTAAACGCTCCACCCTTCATCAAATACTTGATCGCCGCAAACATGAGATCCAAAAAATTTGTCAGTGAACACAATTCGAGTTTGCGGATCGTAGGTACAAAGTTCGTCAGGCCAGCGGGGAGTCGGAGTCGCCAGGAATTTTAATTTGTGACCTTTGCCTAAATCGAGAGTTTCTTCACCCCGAACGATCAGAATGTTTAAATTTTGTTCTGGAAAAGCCGATCGCAAACCAATCGCGGCTGAATTCGTACAAACAAAAGCTACTTCAGGAGCCAATTCTAACAAAGCTTTAATTGTCACGGCTCTGTTAGCGTTAAAATGTCCCAAAATGACGTAATCCAGCTTGGTCAAATCTAGTCGCTGCTGCAAACAATCTAGATAATTTTGGGTAAAAGATTCCCCGGGCGGGTCAAACAAAGCAGTTTTGTCGGCTTGAATGATATAGCTATTTGCTGTTGTCCCCTTTTGCAGGGAGTATTCTACTTCAAATTTTAGTCTGTCCCAAGTGCGCGATCGCACAATAAATGTATCTGGTGCGATCGGAATAAATTGCACGTCGCGGGGTTTGGTATTAGATGCGAGTCTCGGAGTCAAAGTGTTAGTCATTAATTGCACCTATGAGAAACTGAACAACAGAACTTCTTTTGATTTCGTGCCAAAATTTGGTATCTACAATATCAAATTTCGCACCTTGAGCCTGTAAATTGGTATCCAGATCGATCAAAAACTCCCTAGTTTTCAAATCGTCACCAATTTGGATAAAGCTCACCCCAATTTCTTGATCTTTATCTATTTTATTGGCTGCACTTACAATAATTTCGGCGACAGCAGCGGAATTTTCAGGTTTTTCATCGAGGACTGCCACAATTATGGCTCCTTTCTTGCCTTTGGCATTTGTTTCGATCTGAAAATAATCACTGAAAGCTTCTGTCAGAGGTTCTGCCAAATTAATTGCAGTGGGCTTTGCTGAATTTGGTTCCGTATTTTGTCGCTGCAAAATTTCAGCTAACCGGCTAACACTTGACTTTTTATACTTCCACATAGGAGTACAAGCTTCGTAAACGGTGAGGCCGTCGCTGTCAAATTCCTGACATTTTTTTGCTAGGTCGATCAGAGATGCCTGTGCTTCTACCCACTCCTCGTACCAAGGATGTTCGGGGTCTCTGCTGGCATCGCTTCTGGCAATAATAATTGTGTAATCTCGGTTTTCTAAAAGATTGGCACGCATTGGCAATTCCTCAGAGTAAAAATGCAGTCAGAATGACAACTGTTTGCCCGGTCTACTTTTATGGTTTGGTTAAAGTGGGCATTGCGCACCCTAACGCAGAGTAAGAAAGGAAGAGAGAAAGAAATAAAGAACAGCAACTGTTGGTGGCGTCAGGTGCGCAGTGCACGGATATCAAAATCCTAAAACCTTGATAAATCTCGTTTGTAGCTGAGCCAAAATCCCCCTTAAAAAGGGAGAGTTCGATCTATTCCAGTCCCCCCCTTATTAAGGGGGGTTAGGGGGGATCGGGGCTCAGATATAAACGAGATTTATCAGGGGTTGAACGCGCTTGTTGAAACTTCTTTCTTCCTTCTTTTGACGCGATCGCAAAGCCTTTATAGCCTTCTTCCTTGTTCTGTCAACTGTCAAGCGGTCAACTGTCAAGCGGTCAACTGTCAAGCGGTCAACTGTCAACTGACAACTGTCAACTGACAACTGTCAACTGACTAATAGTGATTGCCGACTTTGCGGTGGTGAACCGCCGGCAGCGCTTCAGGATGGGAGACGCGCCCGCTATCGACGATCGCATATACGATATGATGATCCGAAAGTTCCATCCGGCTAACCACCTCGCATTCCATGTAAGCCAAAGCATCCGTCAAAATCGGAGAACCGTTGCTTGCAGGTTGAGTTTTGACTCCAGCAAATCGATCGGCACCAGGAGCAAAACGCTTTAAAAAGTGCTTCATCAGGCTTTGATAATTGCCTTCTTCGAGCACGTTAAGGACAAATTTATCGCCTGCGTGCATCATCGATTCGATCGCCCGATCTTTCGCAACTGCTATAGTTAGACCCAGCGGTTTAAAGCTAGCTTGCGTGATCCAAGAAGCCAACATCGCACTGCTAACCTCGCCTTTTTGAGCAGTAATAATGTACAATCCGCCGCTGATGCGTCCCAAAGCTTTATCAACATCGCTATCGAGGGCTTTCATCTGTTTGACAGCCTTGTCGCGAGACAGCCACTGTCCCAAGTCGGTGCCGGCTTCATCGCAAAGTTGATAAATCCCTTCCGTCGGCGCTTCTTTAATCAAAATGTTGGGAAATGCTTCTTTCAAACCCAACTCTTTGAACTTGTTTCGCAGCGGATAAATCGATGCGTCATCGCCGCCGCCGGATTCGCACAAACCAAAGGATTGTTTGTTGTTAGCTGCAACTAAAATGGTGTTGATAGCAGCTTCGGCATTCTCCGCAGCAGCGCCATTACTCGGCGGCGAACAAATCACGATTCCCGCAGCGTTACCGACAAGTTCGCGAACTTCTTGTAAGTCGGCGATTCTCAAGTCCATCATTTCTACGGCGACACCAGTTTTGGTGATTCCGTGGGCAATGGCTTGGGCGAGGCGATCGCTAAATCCGTAATCGGAAGTGTAAAATACCGCTACCGTGGTTTCTGCCTTAGCTTGTTCTTGACTCCACTTTTTGTAACGTCCGGTAAGTTCGGCTACATTGTAGCGGAGTAGTGGCCCGTGACCTGTCGCCACCGTACCGATTTCTCCCAACTCAGCCATCCGCTTCATTGCACTGAGTACCGATCGAGCATTAGGAGCCATCAAACACTCATAATAAAAGTGATAATCCTCCTCAACCGCCGCTAAATCGTCATCATAGGTACTGTCAGAACAGTAGTGCATCCCGAAAGCATCGCAGGTGAACATCACCTGAGTTTTGCTGTCGTAGCTGAAAATAGTATCCGGCCAGTGCAAATTCGGCGCCGACACAAATTCGATAACGTGGCCGTTTCCTAAATCTAGTTTGTCCCCATTTTTAACTACAAGTCGCTCAAATGGTTGGTGTACAAGGTTTTCTAAAAATTGAATTGCTACTTTCGCCCCCACGACAATCGCTTGAGGTGCCAAAGCCAGCACATCTTTGACTAAACCGCTGTGGTCTGGTTCCGTGTGGCTGATAATTAAATAATCAATCTCTTTCGGGTCAATTTCCCCCGTCAGAGTGTCCATATATTGCTGGCGGAACTTCTCGTGCGAGGTATCGACGAGGGCAGTTTTTTCGCCACGAATGATGAAAGAGTTGTAAGTTGTACCGTTTTTGAGCCCGAATTCGATGTCAAAACGGTCTCTATCCCAGTCCAGGCATCGAATTGCCGTTGTATCAGAGGCAATTTCGACCTTTTCCACCGTCAATCTGCGTTGGACTCGTTCAGTCAGGGCTACCATACTCTGCCTCCTTGTCTGTTATCCATTACCTTATTGTTTCCATTCTGACACGTTTCTTTTGTAAATCTTCATAAAATTTCTTATCAGGGAGTTAAGTAACTGCAAAGTTATTAATGTGTGGGTGGGGCGATTCCAGCGGACGATAGCTTCAGTTGACGCCAGTTTTTGCACAAATCTACCGATCGGGTATTGACAAAATTATGATTTTACCGATCGAGCTTTAAAATAAATTAGACGCACCCGCGACCTCAGAAACCCGGTTTCTTCGTATATTAGACTTGAATTGCAAAAATCGGAAAACACCCTAAAATTATCTGCGTTTATC
>NZ_JAUBOJ010000470.1:0-4977 GCF_036700185.1 Microcoleus sp. BM001215392
TTTGATTCTCGTTATGCAACTGTCAACTGTCCACTGTCAACTGTCAACTGCTATAAATTGCATATTCGGGACGCTGCTCAAAGCCATCCCATAAGACTTTAATTATTTTTTGACCTAAAGTTTAAATGCAGAACAGCTTATCGCCAAATAAAGTTCAGATCCGTAGCAGGATTTAGGAACAAGGAAAAAGATATACACAGCAAGCTTGAGCGCAGGATTTCAGGCTTAATTACCTGGATTTACTTAAAGGTAAAACAAAAGTTAAAAATAGATAAGTTGTTGTTGAATTTAATAGCGTGTCCCATAGATTAACCGCAAGCACGAGGTGTGTAGTACAAACAAAAATCGGCACCCCCAGAGCAGAATTTCCTGCGCGCTACACACAGTTGTTATTATCCAAATCCACCGGAAACGATCGCGCTCAAGCCTGTTCGGAATCGACTAAAAGCACCGAAAGCTTTACTGTTGCTCGCTCCCATTCAAACAAAAAAAAATCTGTTGACAAAGCCGCAGCTTTTTTCCTAGGGTACACCAGCAGCACCTTACCTAATTTACAAAGATGATTGAGCACTCTTAGCAAAACTCTTATACTGTTGATAATTTATTTTTATTTTCCAAAAACATGGTACAATATGATTCCAGTTTAACGGAGTGAGCCGGCGGCACGCGGGAAAAATGCAAAAATCCCTGCAATTAGAGAATGTTAGTAGTTTTTGACTGCTAGCAGGCGGCGAGTGCATCGCAGGTGAGCTGAGAATTTCAATCTCACAAATTGGTCAAACCATGGGAAGCTTTGCGAAAGTGAAGTGGCGGAAATTAACTCGAATATTGCCAGCGAGATTTAACGGCGGATACAATCTGAGCTACAAACTTGGGCTGTTCATTTTGGTCGCAACTATTTTAGTAGCTAGCATCGCTGCTTGTATCAGCTATCAAAACCTTCGGCGCTTGACGATCGACAATTTAGAGCGAAATGCTTTATTAGAAGTTAAGGAGCGCCGCAACAAAATCGATCGGTGGCTCGGTACGAGAAAGGCTGAGCTCGAAACCCTTGCCAATACTCCTCCGGTTCGCACCATGAATTGGTCGGTTGCTAACCCTTATTTAAAGTCGGAAGTAAATCGACTGCAAGAATTCCTGCATTTGGCATTAATTGAACCCGATGGCTCTTATTTCACTACCAAAGTCGGTAGAGCCTTGATTAATGTGAGCGATCGCCAACATTTCAAAAAAGCAATGGCTGGGGAAGTTTATGTTTCAGATCCTACCATTTCCCGCACGCTCAAACAACAAAGTATTGTACCCATTTCGGCTCCGGTGTGGTCAAATTCGGCAAATTCATTACTCCGAACAGCCAAAAAGCCGATCGGAGTAATGAACGGCGTCATTAGCATCGAGAGAATTACCAAAGTAATCGGAAATCTGGAATACGGCGCCGGAACCTACGCTTTTGCGATCAATTCTCAAGGAGTGCCGATTGTCCATCCCGACGCTCGGTTAATGGGAAATATCGACAAGCCAGCTCCCAGTTTGTTAGAGTCGGCAGATACTAATTTGGCGAATGTAGTGCGGGAGATGGTTTATCAAAAAACGGGCATTGTGTTAACTCAAATCAACGACGCCAGAGTTTATGTAGCCTATCTTCCTTTAGAACAAGCCCAATGGTCGATCGCCCTGGTAATTCCCAGCGAAAATATCGAAAAAGAACTGCTCCCCTTAAATATATTAGCAGCAGCAGCCACCGCACTCTTCGCTTCCGCCACGGTGGCTGCAATTGTCGCATTCAAATTGTGGGCCGTAAATAATATCCGCACTCGTAGAGAAGCCCTTCTCCACCGTTTGACCGGCCGGATTCGCGCTTGCTTGTACCTCGATCGCATCCTAGAAACAACTGTAGAAGAACTCGGTACTTTACTAAACCTCGATCGAGCAATTTTCGGCTGGTACGATCCCCGACTAGATACTTTAGAATTTTGCTGGGAATATTGTCGGGAAGGCTTACCCGGGCGTTTGGGAATCTTCGGGGCCCTGGGAGGGCCCTCGGGAGATTTAGCAGCAAGGCTGGGGCGATGCGAAACCATACTGCTACATAAAACCTGCGCCCCCGACAAGTATCCCCCAGCATCTGGAGGCGTGACAGAGCTCGAACTCACAAGCAGCCGCTACGCAGCAGTACCGGTGCTCACTCAGACTCATCGGCTGGGATATTTGTTCGCCTCTGCAAACAGGCCGTTTGCGACTCCTGAGGAAGTGGAAGTTTTGGAAACAATTGCAGACTCGCTGGCGATCGCAATTTCCCAATCGCAACTCCAGGGACAAATTCAACAAGAACTCAAACTTATAGAAGAACTATTAGCCAAGCTCAGAAGAACCGAAGAGCATTTAGTACAAAGCGAAAAAATGATAATTGTTGGTCGGCTTGCTGCCGGAATTTCTCAGGAAATTAACAACCCAATTAACTTTATGTACGGCAGTTTGATTCATGTCAACGATTATCTTAAAGATTTGCTCGATATAATTAGCCTCTACCGCAAAAAATATCCCGAACCATTGCCGATTATTGCCCAAAAAATAGAGATGTTTGACTTAGATTTTATCAGCAAAGACTTGCCGCAGATAGTCAAGTCTTTAAAAATAGGCACCGATCGCATTCGCCACATAGTTCTAGCTTTGCGCAACATTTCACTTCCCGACCAAGCCGACAAAGAACGCGCTAACCTTCACGAAAATCTCGACACTATTCTAGTCTTACTCGCTCACAAGCTAGAGCCAAACATATCATTAGTCAAAGAGTACAGCAACCTCCCGCCAATTTTGTGTTATCCCAATCAACTGAGTCAAGTATTCGCAAATATCCTCAGCAAGGCGATTGATGCGGTTGACAAAATTGACCAAATCCAGCGAACTATTACAATTAAAACAGATATTGTCGAGTATTCAAAAGGCAGATTTATTGCCGTATCGATCGCCCACAACGGCTGCCGAATTCCGCCGGAAATTCAACACAAAATTTTTGAGCCTTTTTACAATACTAAATCCTTGAAAGATTTTACAGGATTGGGATTGTTGGTTTGCTATAAAATTGTTGTAGAATTGCACGGCGGCAACCTGAGAGTTCAATCGCCTGTGCAATCTCAAAGTCAATCTCAAACTGGAGGCGGTGCTGAGTTTATAGTAGAATTGCCGATCGTTTGAACCGTATTCGCCGACTTGTCTGTTTAGGGGGGAGCATCCAATGAGTGCAAATATACTCGTATGGGCTATAGCCGTTTCCAAATTGAGATTCACCCGTTTAGGGAAATAGTAAAGGTGCGAGTAAAGCAAACAACCAACCTCCCATCACCAAAATTTCTGCAACAATTAAGAGGATATTTTTGTTCATTGTCTAATTAAGAGCGATCGACCTTAATAGCGAATTTTCCGCCACCAAGCAGCCGGCGAATCCTCCTGGCGGTATTGGCGATCGAACATTGACAAAATTAGCGGCAAACCTCCCACCTTCGCACTCATCAACAAGTGCATTAGCAAACACAATACTAATACCGCCCATCCCGTTAAATGCAAGTAATACCAAGTCTGCGTCAAATCCCCAGCCGGCAGCCATTCCTCCTTAACCATGCTCCCAGAGGCGATCGCAAAAGTCAGCGCCAACAACATCAAAGTATTCACAATTCGGTGCAAACTGTACCACCAAATTGGTTTTCCCAACTGAATTAGTTGGGCCAAAGAATCCGGCTGCACCAAGCGTTTTTTACCTGCATGGAAACTGTACAATGCAAAAGCTGGCATCACTCCTAAAATTAACAGCTTACCAAAAGTGCCGTGAATTCCGATAATGTCTGCAATCCGAGGGACGGGGACTTTCCCGAACCGCCCGTCGTAGGTATTGTAAACAAGAAATGCGCTCAAAATTGCTAACAGGGCGATCGCACTATTAAGCCCGTGCAGTAATCTCAGCAGCAATGGCTGGTACGGTCGAGATTGCGACATCATCAGTCGATTTTAGATTTTAGATTTGGGATTTTAGATTTGGGATTTTAGATTCATCCCACAGATGACTGCTTGCACAATCTCGGATGTTTAACGTTGGTCAAAAATTTGGCGATCGACCCTGACGAGTCGGAAACTTGTAGCCGTTTTTGGGCGTATTCAATTCTGCTACTCGATCGATAGTCTTTCACATAATACAGATAAGCGCCGTTTTTTGCAACACGCGCCAATTGTGAAACAAATGTGATTGCAAAATGAATTGATTATGAAAAATTTGTAGTTTACCAAAGTTTGGTGTAAACTAAAACAGTCTAGCAGAAGACTTAACTTATAAAATCTCATAATTAACAAAAATGGATGCAGCCACTACCGTCTTCCTTTCCTTGGGACTCGCAGCAGATGCTTTTGCTGTTGCTGTTTCTAGCGGTTTAGCAATCAAACACATGAAGGTCAATAAAGCTTTAAAAATTGCCTTATTTTTCGGAGGATTTCAAGCTGTCATGCCATTAATCGGATGGTTTGCAGGTCTGACTTTGAGTTTTTGGATTACACCGATCGACCATTGGATAGCTTTTGGGCTGTTGAGTTTCATTGGCGGTAAAATGATTTACGAAGCGCTGCAAACTGAAGAATGCGAGAAAAAGTTCAATCCCTTAGATACGGGGACTTTGATAACGCTGTCCGTGGCGACGAGCATCGATGCTCTGGCTGTTGGGATTGGATTTGCTGTTCTCAAAGATGCGATCGCTCCGGCGGTGACTGCGATCGGATTTATTACTTTCTTGTTAGCTTTTGCAGGCGTATTTATCGGTCACAAGTGCGGCAACTTGTTTGCAAATAAAATTGAGATTTTGGGCGGAGCAATTTTAATTTTTATTGGCAGCAGAATCTTGTTTCTACACTTGACAGAAGTACCGTTAGTTATGGGTCAGTAGTTATTGGTTATTGGTTATTGGTTATTGGTTATTGGTTATTGGTTATTAGTTA
>NZ_JAUBOJ010000471.1:0-4943 GCF_036700185.1 Microcoleus sp. BM001215392
TATCGTGCGGTTCCGAGTATTTAGCAGACGCTGAAGTTATTAAATTTTCATTCCTTAGAAAGATCGAACCATGATTTAGCACCACCATCCATCCAGAGGCGAATCGATTTATTGCGAATGAATTGACAAATTCTAATCGCTTCATCGATCGCCTGAAACTGACATGGTTTTGCGTAAGCCTTGAATTCGAGAACGAGCATCTTCTTTTCCTCCTGTTCCTATGATAACCTATTTATCATAGGAATACCTGACTTCCTCTAAAAATATGGAGAAAGTTCCCCGCTTAAGGGGGAGGCTCTAACCCCAATTTTATAGTAGCGGAGAAAAACATGGTGACGATCGCCCCCACGGACACAGAAATCATCATCATCGGTAGCGGTATCGGTGGGTTGACTTGCGGTGCAATGCTTGCCAGATATGGCTTTGATGTGATTGTCTGCGAAAGTCATTCGATCGCGGGCGGGGCAGCACACGGGTTCCAACGGGACGGATTTACCTTCGATTCCGGGCCGTCTTTGTACTCAGGATTGTCCTACAGCCCCTCTGCAAATCCGCTGCGACAAGTTCTCGATGCGATCGGCGAAAAACTTCCCTGCATCACTTACGATACTTGGGGTTGCTGTTTGCCTGAAGGCGATTTTGACACCTCCGTAGGCGCGAGTCAATTTGGTGAAGTGCTGTTAAAACTGCGCGGAAGCGAAGCAGCAGCCGAATGGCAAAAACTCCAGCGCGTTATGGAACCCTACGCCAAAGCTGCCACAGCCTTACCATCACTGGCTTTGCGCTTCGATTGGGGCGCTGCGATCGCACTGGGCCAATTTGCACCGACTTTCCTGCAAAGTGCTGGCGATGCGATCGCCCTTGCAGGCCCTTTCAGCCGAATTATGGAAGCAAATGTCAAAGATCCGTTTGTGAAAAATTGGCTGAACCTGTTGTGTTTCCTGCTGTCTGGACTTCCAGCCGACGGCACGATCGCAGCAGAGGTAGCTTTCATGTTCGCCGACTGGTATCGCCCCAATGCAGTTTTGGACTATCCGATCGGCGGTAGTGCAGCCCTTGTCGATGCCCTGGTACGCGGTTTAGAGCGCCACGGAGGGCAGTTGCTGCTAAATTCTCACGTTGCAGAGGTTTTGGTGGAAAACAACCGGGCGGCCGGTGTGCGACTGCGATCGGGCAAAATTATTCGATCGCGCAAAGCCGTCGTTTCCAACGCCTCGGTTTGGGATACGCTGAAACTTTTGCCGGAAAACTCTATCCCCAAACGCTTTCGCCAACAGCGACAGGCGACTCCCGAATGCGATAGTTTTATGCACTTACATCTGGGAATTGATGCTGCGGGAGTGCGATCGGACTTAGCCTGTCACTACATCTTCGTCAAGGACTGGGAAATGGGAGTTTCTGCGCCTCAGAACGTCGTCCTGGTCTCGATTCCCTCCCTGCTCGACCCCCACCTCGCGCCGGATGGGAAACACGTCATTCATGCCTACACGCCCGGTAACGAGCCCTACGATTTGTGGCAAAAGCTCGATCGCACCAGCGCCGAATACAAACAGCAAAAGCAGGCGCGCGCCGAGGTAATGTGGCAAGCGTTAGAAAGAATTATCCCCGATATTCGATCGCGCTGCGAAGTCACGTTAGTTGGAACACCGCTAACCCACGAACGGTTTTTGCGGAGAAATCGGGGCTCCTACGGGCCGGGAATTCGGGCGGGTACAGGCTTGTTTCCCGGGCCGGGAACCCCTTTGGCGGGTCTGTTTTGCTGCGGAGATTCCACGTTTCCGGGCATTGGTTTGCCCGCTGTTGCTGCTAGCGGGGCGATCGCAGCCAATACGATCGCACCCCTGCACAAACATTTAGAAATGCTGCGGGATCTCGGTCTAAAATCTTAGACTTATGGCATGAAATATTGCAAATAAAAATAGGTTCGATCCTTCCGAATGCGAGTCCGCATCCAAATCAGAGAGGACTCGCATTCGGAACGATCGAACCTAATGGTTGTGTCCTGTATTTGCTAAAATGCGATCGCACATTCTTGTGTCCGGATTGGCGATCGGCGGATTATCAAAAATTGGCACAAAACTTTGATAATATCGGTCAAATACGACCAACATCTGTCAGCATAGAATTACACACAGCTCGATCGATCGCAAAGAGGCCACCGTGCAACCCGTAGACTTTACAACTTTAAACGCCACTTGCAGCGAACTGCGAGCCCAATGGCTGCCAGCGCGCTTAGAACAAGTCTACCAGCGCGATCGATTCACCGTGTCCCTGGCCCTGCGCACCATGAAAGGGCGCGGCTGGATAGACATTTCATCCCATCCAACAGCCGCCCGCATCTGCGTCGGCGACTCCCCGCCTCGAATTCCCGACACCTTCACCTTCAGCGAACAACTGCGGCACCAACTCAGCGGTTTAGCCTTAGTTTCCATCGCCCCCGTGTCCCCTTGGGAAAGAGTCATCGACTTGCAATTCGCCAAACGTCCGGGCGAACCAGCCCTCTGGCATCTCTACGCCGAAATCATGGGTAAGTACAGCAACGTCATCCTCACCGCCGAAGATAATCTCGTTGTCACCTGCGCCCACCAAGTCAGCGCCAAACAGTCCAGCGTGCGTCCCATCCAAACCGGGCAACCCTACGAATTGCCCCCGTCTTTGACCGATGCAGTGCCCAGCGCGATCGAATCTCTCGATCGCTGGAAAGAACGAATTAGCCTGGTTCCCGGGCAATTAAAGACCAATCTGTTGAAGAATTACCGAGGGTTGAGTAAGGTCTTAGTTTTGTCCATGATTCGATCGGCAAATCTCGACCCCGAACAATCCACCGACAGCCTAAATCCCCACCAATGGGAGCAACTATTTCAGCGCTGGCTGTACTGGTTGCAATGCCTAGAAAACTCCAAATTTCAACCGAGTTTTACCCCCGAAGGCTACAGCGTCATCGACTGGCCAAAACCAAACGAAAAAGAAACAAATCCCGAAAACAAATCTAATTCCCCTCTTCCTTCTTCCTTCTCTAAAGAAGCTGAATCTGCAAAAGAATCTAACTCCCCTCTTCCGACTTCCCTCGGAATGAAATCCGTTACATCCGTTACATCCGTTACAGAATCCGCTGCCGAACTTCCTTCTTCCTTCTCTTCCGTCCAACAATTACTCAACAGCTACTATACAGGCGAAATCAACCAACAAGTATTCGCGCAACTGCGACATCAGCTTACCCAAAAACTCAACAACGTCCTAGCCAAACTGCGCCTCAAAGCCAACACATTTAAAGAACGCTTGCAGCAATCGGCAGATGCAGATACTCACAAATCCCAAGCCGACTTGTTAATGGCAAACTTGCATCATTGGGAACCGGGAATGAAATCAATTTCTCTCCCAGACTTTGAAACAGAAAAACCAGTTATCATTGCGCTAAACCCAGAAAAAAACGCCGTTCAAAACGCTCAAGCCCTGTACAAAAAACATCAAAAACTTAAAAGAGCTCGGATTGCAGTAGAACCTTTATTAGCCGCCGTACAAGAAGAAATCGACTATTTAGAACAAGTCGAAGCCGCACTTTCGGTATTGGAAACGTACCGCAACACCCAAGATTTGCAAACCCTCGCCGAAATCCGCGAAGAACTGATCCAGCAAAAATATCTAGTTGTATCAGATTACCGCGGTAGTGACAAAAATGCTGCGATCGAATTTCACCGCTACCAAACCCCCAGCGGCTTTGAACTCTTAATCGGGCGCAACAACCGCCAAAACGACCAACTCACCTTTCGCACCGCCAACGACTACGATTTGTGGTTTCACACCCTAGAAATTCCCGGAAGTCACGCCTTGCTGCGCCTCACACCCGGTACAGTTGCTGAAGAAACCGATTTGCAATTTGCGGCAGACATGACTGCATACTACAGTCGCGCCCGCCACAGCGAACAAGTTCCGGTGGTTTATACCGAACCGAAATATGTCTACAAGCCGAAAGGTGCGAAGCCTGGTATGGTTGTGTACAAGCAAGAGCGAATTGTCTGGGGTCGGCCGCAGCAAGCCCCAGCAGGTGCGTAGTGAGGACGGAGAGTCCGCATCCAATCACAGAGGACAGGTTCGTAGTCAGGACTTCAGTCCGCATCCAATAACAGAGAACTCAAGTCCGAACGATCAAACATAAAAAATCTGTCTCCAATGTAACGTTTTCTTGCAAAAAATAAATTTTCTTGCTAAAATACCGCTGAAGAGGGATGATATTGCTCTTGTAACCCGCTGCAAAGAAACGTGCAACTTGGGTTTCCTCACTGTGAGAAAAACACTGTGGGAAAAAAACACAACGGATTTAACTATTTTGCAGACCAGCTTTAGCTAAAGCTGGTCGTTTCTGTTTAAACTTACAACTACAAGACGACTTATTGGATAAACCTTTGCTCGATCCCGAAACCGCAGATATCAGGCAGATTAACACGGATTAACGCAGATGCCTTTTGGGAGAGGAAAGTAAATGAATGCAATTGCTCGTCTCACCTCTGATTGTACAAATTTTCTGTAATTTATGGTCGTTTTTCCTAGTCGAGCGCCACTGCATTTCTTGCCGCCGATGGTAGCTAAAAGACTTCTTGCACTGATTCCCAGATTATCTTGAAATTCATCTGCGTTAATCTGCGTCAATCTGCTTTAAATCTGCGGTTTTCGTATTAATCAAAGATTGATACAATAAGTCTAAACTACAATTAGTGCGATCGATCGCTTTTTCTGAAAAAATTCGCCCTAAAAAAGAACTATTACCTATTGACTTTGCTCGACTTCCGGGGTATATTATTAATAATGGGAGTGGTGACTTAAAATTTAATTTTGCCACTATTTCCATTATTTAATTATACTTGATTGAATGCTCAGAGTCAAGGTGTGAACCCTAAAAAAAAAGGCAAATTTTTTTTAATACAATCAATTAAAATAAATCTGAC
>NZ_JAUBOJ010000472.1:0-4913 GCF_036700185.1 Microcoleus sp. BM001215392
AAAAAGCTTTATGATGTTATTTTACCACGAATGTTACTATTCTGGAGATGTCTAAAGAACTTGTTTTCGGCTTTCAGAGGCGATCGGAGCTAGAGGGTACAGGCTATGTCGATCGACCCACCGCAGATGCAATGAATCGACTCCTGCGAGAATTGGGAGAGTTTGATCAACCCCAAGCAGAAACCTTCTGGGTTGTCAGTGGAAGAATTCAACACGATAACGAGACCCCTTTCAAGGGCGGCATCGTGCGAGCCTTTCATCAAGCCGAACAGGATGCCATTCGTCTGGGCGAGGATAGAACCGATCCTGAAGGCCGTTACACCATCCGCTATACCCGACTACCCGGTATCAACACCATTAATCTGCGCGTGAATGTCAGCGACAACGATCTGAACATCCTGCGATCGTCTGACGTTATACCATCTGCAAGGCCGATCGAAATCATCAACCTGATGGTCTCCAGCGTACAGGCAATTGAATTTCAGGTCGAAGGTAAAGTCAGCAGTCCCACAAGTATCAGTGTAGGTGATTTGATTGTCCAAGTCGTAGACAAAACTGTGGGTGGAGAGGACGTTCTATTAAAGCAAACAGTGACCCAGGCAGATGGGACTTATCAAGTCACGTTCAACGATAGCAATTGGCGACAGCGTGGCAAAACCCAGCCCGATATTCAGACTCGGGTTTTGGCTGGCGATCGCGTCCTCGCCGTTTCCGAAGTTCGCTACAATGCTTCCCCCCGCGAACAATTAAATGTCCTACTGACAGAAATCGTCGCCCCAGCCCTGCCATCTGAACACGAGACCCTGCTGCAAAACCTTTCCAGCCATTTCCAAGGCAATCTCCGTGACCTCCAGGAAACCGATACTCGCCAGGATATTACCTATCTTGCCAATAAGACCGGTTGGGATGCTCGTGCCGTGGCGATCGCATCCCTCGCCGATCAGTTCAGTACCCGCAGTCAAATCGCACCTCCCTTCTTCTACGCCCTATTTCGGGCTGGAGTACCCGCGAATGAGGAAGCACTGTATCAGATTGATGCTAAAACTGCCGAAAGTGCCTGGAAGCAAGGTATTCAGCAAGGTGTGATTCCGGCTGCCCTGGAAGCTCAATTGCCCCAGGTTGTAGAACGCTTTCGAGGTTTATCTGCCCAGCGCGCGCTGGATGCACCCGCCTTAGCTGGGGTGTCATCGCTAAAGGAAATGTTAACGAGTGCCCAAATTGGTGACTTGCAACAGCAACAGTTTGTCAATCTCTATGCCCAACACCGGGATAATTTAACCCACTTCTGGGACGCTGTGCAACGTGACATGGGCGAACCTGTTGCCCAGCGCCTACGGATGGATGGACAACTGGGATACCTGACACTCAACAACGCCCCCCTCATGCAAAGTCTGCATCGAGATATTGGCGGTGCCAATGGCATCACGACCCCCCTCAGCTTGATTGAAAATGGCTACTATCAAGCGGAAAAATGGCAAACCTTAATGGCTAACGGTGTCACCATTCCCCCTGAAATTCCTGGTAAGGACGTGGCCGAGAAACGCAGTAACTATGCCGAGTTAATGTCCGCGCAAATGCGACTCAGCTATCCAACGGCAGTGGTTGCCCAGATGGTCAGGACTGGCGAAACTCCGCTCAAAAATGCGATCGGGGAGCAGGTTCATGCCTTGCTCATGGAACATCACGGAAACTTTGAGATTGGGCTGCAACCGATTGAGCAATTTGCTCTACAAAATAACGTGCAAATTGCACCTGAAGTAATGCAAGAAGTAACGCGCATTCAAAGAGTGCATCAAATTACGCCCAGCGATCGCGCAATGAACACTCTACTCAGAAACAATCTAGATTCAGCCTACAAAATTGTCCAGTACGACCAGGCAGACTTTGTGCAGCAATTTAAAGATGAATTGGGCGGTGAAACCAATGCCATCCTGACCCATGCCAAAGCCCAGCAGGTTCACAACACTGTGCTGAACATTGCCACCTCATATTTAACTGGGCGAAATGCTCCTGCGATCGGCTCTAATCTCAATGGCCGGATTATTAACTCCCTATCTGGACCATCGGTCAATCCTGCTGCCAATCTTGCTGCTGCTAATGCCGCCGATATCATTGCCTACCCCACCTTAGAAAATCTCTTCGGCGAGATGGACTACTGCACCTGCGATCATTGTCGATCGATTCTCAGTCCGGCTGCCTATCTGGTGAATTTACTTCAGTTTTGCGATCGCCCTGCCGATGGCAACAGTAATCCCCAAACCGTTCTACTCAGCCGTCGTCCCGACATTCAGCATCTCCCCCTCACCTGCGAAAACACCAACACGCCATTACCCTACATCGATATTGTCAATGAGACTTTAGAGTATTTCATTACCCATAACCTTAATCTCGAAAACTACACTGGGCATGACATTAATAATGATGCGACATCCGAAGAGCTATTGGCGAGTCCACAGTTTGTTAGCGATCGAGCCTACCAAACTCTGGCGGGCAAACCGATACAGGTAGGCGATCCACTCCCGTTGCTGCCACCCTCTCCCCCATTACCATTCCACCAACCCCTCGAAAACCTGCGCCGCTATTTTGACCAATTCGAGGTTCCCTTGCCCAGCGTGATGGAAGCATTACGCAAAAATGATGACCTTGAGCGTGCCAGCGAAACCGAGTATGGCTGGCGCGATATTCTCATGGAAGAACTGCGAATTTCCCGCGCAGAATATCGACTTCTGAGCGATCGTACCCTGACTTTACAGCATCTCTATGGCTATCCAACCACCATTACGGAAAATGACATCTTGGGTAGAAAGGTGTTTGAGATTGGAGTGAACTTTATCACTGAACTCGATCAAGGGCAGATATCTCCAGGGTTAATTCAACTGTTTGCAGATAATGGTAAACCCGTTTCCAATCAACGACAGGCAGCAGTCAAAAACCTTGGTAATCATTGGGGAATCATTGATAATTTTACATTCGATCTTCGGAAAGAAGGGGCAACAATTAGCGTTTATATCATTGGTATTGCTAATGCCAAAACATTTACGCGGCGGGTAGGAATTTCCTATGAAGAGATTATCGAAATTATCAAGACAAAATTTATTAACCCAAATGCCATCTTGATTCCAAAATTAGAGCGATTAAGAATTCCGTTTACAACCCTAAAAGCATTCAAAGATGGCGCGATCGCCGATGCCGAACTCGACAAGCTGATACCGACTGAACTAGATGCCACCCAATACGGCGGAGACATCAAGGCATGGATCAGAAATGATGCGAATTATGCCAAGATCATGGGGTTAATCACACTGACAAATCCCACTGCTGCCGCCGATCCGTGCCGTTTCGATCAGCTAGAATTCCGCTACGCTAATCCCGATAACAATACGAACCAAGTCCGTCCCTTTGAGTTTATTCGGCTGATTCGCTTTATCCGGTTATGGAAGAAATTGGGCTGGACGATCGCTCAAACCGATCGGGCGATCGCTGCCCTCTATCCAGCCGACCAAATTCCTAATGATCCCAATGATGCGATCAACCTGGAAAAACTAGATGCTGGATTCCTAACCTTGCTACCGCGTCTGGGGGTAATCAAACAAGTCATGACAACCCTCAATCTCAAACTTAAGAAAGATCTACTACCACTGTTGGCTTGTTTTGCTCCGATCGATACCTACGGTATGTCCCTCTACCGTCAGATGTTCCTCAGTTCTGCATTATTGAAGCAAGATCGAATCTTTGTGGACGATGGCTACGGCAATTTCTTACAGAAAGTTGAGGTTCCTTACAGCCACTCACAGACAACCTTGGAACAGCCCATTCTGGATGCAGCAGCAAACCAGATTACCTATGACGATTCCCTCAAGCAGATCTCTTATCGTGGTGTTTTCACCACAACACTTCGTGATGAGTTGAAAGCAGTTCCCGGCGTTGATGCAACGTTTCAAGCGGTTATTGATGCCCTCTACGCCGATCAGCGGTTGTTTACTCATGCCGAAGCCCTACGATCTGCCCTCCAGCTTACAGATGATGAGTTGCGTCAAATCATAACGTCACTGGGCTATGACGACAATACGGCTCTCACTTTGGAGACTCTCAGTGCTATTTTCCGACGGGGCTGGCTAGCACGTACTGTCAAGCTAAGTGTGCGCGAATTTTTGTTATTGACCCAATTCACAGGTATCGATCCCTTTGCTGCACCCGACCCATTCCATCCGCCCATACAGAGCTTCATTGAGCTAGTGCAGCAGTTGCGAACTTTATCCTTAAAACCAGTTCAGGCACTTTATCTGATTTGGAATCAAGATATCAGCGGCAAGTCTGTCCCCAATGACAGCGAAATTTTGGGATTTACCCGCAGCTTACGGGCAACACTCACCGCGATCGAAAGCGAATATACCGTTACCGACGACCCCGATGGACAAATTGCCCGTTCCAAAATGGCACTTGTTTATGGGAACGATGCCACCGATTTGTTTTTTGGTCTCCTCAACAATACGCTCGTCAGCAGTCTCCCCTATAGCCACGGTCAGGCAGCCTTGGAAACCGCTATTACCGATGCGGCTAGCCAAATTGCTTACGATGACTTCCGCAAACAGATAACCTTTACAGGCGTGCTGACCTCGGCAATTCGGGATGCCCTCAAAGCGATTCCTGGCGTAACGCCGCAATTCCAGAAGGCGATCGATAAACTGTATGAGAAAAATCAAAAAATCATCCAGCCCTTCTTTGCTCGCTATCCCGAACTGCTACCACTCTATGATACCTACGCCTTTTTTGGGTACTTAGTTATTGCTGTAGATTACACGCACGATCGCGAGATATTAGAAGCATCTATCCTAGATACGGCAGCAGGAAGAATTACTTAGGGCTTGCTGAATAAAAGCCAAAAGATTTACGAGGCGTGGGTTATGCGCTCG
>NZ_JAUBOJ010000473.1:0-4909 GCF_036700185.1 Microcoleus sp. BM001215392
AATAACTTATATGCGGTCATGCTTCTTCAGGCTTCAAAAACCAGATGCACCCGATGACTAAAGTCCGAACGATCGAACCTATTTATTCATTCTCATTCTAGATTTTTCGGCAAAATTAACAATAGTTTGGCGGTATTCGCTGCTGTTAAAAAAAGCATCTCCATTATTGTGCTTAGCATTAGGAACTAGCAAAATTTGCTTGGGTTCACCAGCAGCAGTATACAACTTATTACTCATCGCCGCCGGAATCAAAGGATCGGCAGTTCCGTGGGCGAACAAAACCGGAATTTTGAGCAATTTAACTTTAGTCAAAGAATCAAACTTTTGTGTCAGCAGCAACCGCACCGGAAACAGCCGCATCAAACTTTGGCGTTCTACCATATCCAGCATGGAAGTGAACGAACTTTGAACAATTAAGCCCGCAGCTTCCGAATGTGCAACTGCTAATTCTACAGCAACAGCACCTCCGAGTGAATGGCCGTACAAAAAGATTTCGCTAGGCGACAATTGCCGCTGTTTGACTAAATAATTATAAGCTGTTTCCGCATCTTCATACACCCGAGCTTCGCTGGGAAAACTGCCTTGACTGCGGCCGTAACCCCGGTAATCTATCAGCAATACGGAAAAACCCAATTGCCGAAAGCGGTAAGATTGATTGATATTCGCACCGATGTTAAAGCCCTTGCCGTGCAGGTACAATAGGGTTCCTAGCGGCTGTGGATTGGCGGTTGGCAGCCACCAACCGTGAATTTTGTCTGTTTTGTCCGTTTTGGGCGATCGCCCGTTAACTGGCAACCAAACCTCTTCGTAGGGTATGTTGAAAGCATCGGGTGTTTTGGCGATCGTAGGTGTGGGACTAAAAATGAGGCGAGTTTGCAGGATAAACAATATTATGCAACAGAGGATGTAGGCGATCGCCCAAAATTTCACCAAAAATAATATCCATTTATCAAAATATCTGTATCTCTTTGGTAATTTGCTCATGGCGGTATAATTAGCGATCGGTGATTTAACAGCATTAAAAACAACTATTATCTCCCTTGAAGCACCACAATAAAGTCGGTTCGTAGTGAGGACTTCAGTCCGCGCGAAAGAAGGACTAAAGTCCTCACTACAAACCATTGACCGCACCCGGTTTATCCCAAAAAACCGGGTTGCTCATTCTTATCCAGCTACAACGAAATTAACCAACTTTCCAGGAACCACAATCACCTTTTTAATCTCCTTACCTTCAAGATGGCGCTTCGCCAAATCCGACTCGCGGGCGTAATTTTCCAAAGCAGCTTTATCAGCACCAGAAGGCACTTGAATAGTGCCGCGCGTCTTACCCATAACTTGAATTACCAGCGTAATTTCATCAGTAACTAAAGCAGATGAATCTGCAACAGGCCAAGTTTGCAAGTGTACTGATTCGCTGTTACCAATCACGTGCCACAATTCATCAGCAATGTGCGGCGAAAAAGGCGCTAACAGCAAAATCAAAGTATTAATTCCCTCGGCATAAACGGGCGAATCCTTACATTTAGCATCGGCCAGCGCATTGTTCAACTTCATCATTTCGGAAACAGCAGTATTAAACTGATACTCGCCCTCCAAATCTTCCCGAACTTCCTTAATTGCAGTGTGAATCGCCCGCCGCAAATCCTTCTCAGGCTTGCTCAGCACATCTTTCTCTCCCCCTTGGGAAGGGGGGGCTGGGGGGGGTGAAGCAAATTCTGTCACCACGCGCCAAACGCGATTTAAAAAGCGAAATTGCCCTTCCACATCCGCGTCGTCCCACTCCAAATCCTTCTCCGGCGGCGCCTTGAATAAAATAAACATCCGCGCCGTATCAACCCCATATTTCCCCATAACTTCCAAGGGGTCAACACCGTTGTATTTAGATTTAGACATCTTCTCATAAAAGACTTCCAAAGCTTCACCAGTTTGCGGATCTTTAGGATTTTCGGGGTCTACATTTGATGCGGCAACGTATTTCCCAGTTACAGGATTTTTGTAGGCTTTGGCTTGTACCATGCCTTGAGTTAACAAGCGTTTAAATGGTTCGTCGCAATCGATCAAACCCCGATCGCGCAAAACCTTCGTAAAGAACCGCGAATACAGCAAATGCAGGATTGCGTGCTCGATCCCGCCGACATATTGGTCAACAGGCATCCAATCATTCGTTTTCGCCGAATCAAAGACTTGCGCTTGATTTTGAGCATCAGGATAGCGCAAAAAATACCACGATGAATCCATAAAAGTATCCATCGTATCCGTTTCGCGCTGCGCCGGAGTGCCGCAACTCGGACAAGGAACGTTCACCCATTCCGGCATCTTTGCTAACGGCGAACCTTTGCCAGTAAATTGTACATTTTCCGGCAACAATACAGGTAAATCCGATTGTGGTACGGGGACTGTACCGCACTTGGGACAGTGAATTACCGGAATCGGAGCGCCCCAATAACGCTGGCGAGAAATTAGCCAATCTCTCAAGCGATATTGCACTCGCGCTTTGCCACAACCTGAATTTACAGCAGCTTGAATAATTGCGGCTTTGCCTTTAACTGAATCCATCCCGTTGAAGCTTTCAGAATTAATCATAATTCCTGGTTCGGTGTAAGCTTCAGTCAGCGGAACTTCATCATCATCCACAATTACTACTTTAATTGGCAGTTGATATTGATTGGCAAACTTGAAATCTCGCGTGTCGTGGGCGGGTACTCCCATGACTGCGCCGGTGCCGTATTCGTACAGCACGTAATCGGCAATCCAAATCGGGATTTCTTCATCGTTGAAAGGGTTGATTGCTTTGCCACCGGTGGGGATACCGCGCTTCGGTTTGTCATCAGCCGTGCGATCCATTTCGCTTTGCAATGCAACTTCTTTGATGAAGGCTTCTACAGCGGCTTTTTGGTCTGCCGTGGTCACTAGCTGAGTTAACGGATGTTCCGGCGCTAAAACAACGTAACTAACGCCATAAATTGTATCGGGACGGGTGGTGAAAACGGCGACTTTTTCATCCATGCCGACAATCGGAAATTCTAAATAAGCGCCGACAGATTTGCCAATCCAGTTGGCTTGCATTAATTTGACTCTTTCGGGCCAATCTGGCAATTTATCTAAGTCGTTTAATAACTGTTCGGCGTAATCGGTAATTTTGAGGAACCACTGCCGCAATAATTTGCGCTCGACTTTGGCACCGGAACGCCAGGAACGACCTTCGTTGTCTACTTGTTCGTTGGCTAAGACTGTTTGGTCGATCGGGTCCCAATTAACTGCGGCTTCTTTCTGATATGCTAATCCTGCTTCTAAAAATTGCAAAAACAGCCACTGAGTCCACCGATAATAATCGGGAGAACAGGTTGTAACTTCTTTTGTCCAGTCGAAAGAAATACCCAGGCGGCGAAATAAGCCTTTCATCTGGGAAATATTTTGATAAGTCCATTGTGCGGGGGGAATTGAGCGCTCGATGGCCGCATTTTCTGCCGGCAAACCAAAAGCGTCCCATCCCATCGGATTGAGTACGCGATAGCCTTGCATCCGCTTGAGTCTGGCAATTACATCGATGATTGTGTAGTTGCGGACGTGTCCCATGTGCAGGCTTCCCGACGGGTAGGGGAACATGGATAAGGCATAAAATTTAGGCTTTTCGGTATCTTCTGGCATTTGGTCTAAGTTTTGCTCAGCCCATGTCTGTTGCCATTTTTCTTCTATGGATTGGGGGTTGTATTTGGACTCCATAACAATTTCTCCGTGTAGGATTTAGTAATGTTTGCTTGAATATTTTTGCACATTCAAGGGGCCGCGATTCGGATTTTTTTGAGCTCTCAGGATTTTGGCTCTAATATCTGTATTATATATTGTAGTATAGGTGATTTGCGATCGGGGGCGATTTCTACGTTAAAAGAATCAGACTTATGCACGGGTGGTCAGAAACCTGGTTTTTACGAGAATACTTGGTTACAGTGGGTAAAATCTCAAAAAACCCGGTTTCTTGGGTCGGAAATGGGTGTTCAGAAACCTGGTTTTTACGAAAATAGTTGGTTACAGTCGATAAAACCCCAAAAAACCCGGTTTCTTGGGTCAGAAATACGTAAGTCCTAAAAGCATAAATAACTGCAATTCCCAGAAAGCAGATTTATAAAATAAATCTGCTTTCTTAACATTTATTCCAGCTTAGATGCTATCAGGATCGATGTTCAATTCCCGCAGCTTGGCAGCTAAAAGTTGAGACCTTTGAGCTGCTTGTTGAGCCTTGAGAGCTTCTTGTTCGGCGCGCTGCGATTCTTGTTCGGCGAGCTGAAATTCTTGTTCGGCGCGCTGAAATTCTTGTTCGGCGCGCCGTCGCTCTAACAGTCGCTCAGCATTTATTTCGGAATAGGAAAGAAACCTTTCTCCATCAGGGCGATAGATTTCTAACCCTGATTCTGGCAACTCAAATCGCACTCCCAGTCTGGGACTTATCCATCCCTCCATCGGTTCAATTGGCTCTAAGATTCCTTCAATTCTTTGCCAACCTTCTAACTCATTTCTTTCGGGGTCGTAAACGTAATATTCCTGCACTCCATAACGATAGTAAAATGAAAGTTTCTTGTTCATTTTTGTGTTTCTATCGTTGTGGGAGCGAATTTCAAAGACGACTTGGGGAGAAATATTTTCTTCGCGAGATTGTATGTATGAAGGTCGATCGCCTTTTGGTCTGCCAAATATCACCATCGTATCCGGTGCTTGAGAAATATCTGGTCTACCTTCAACCGGATACCACAGTAAATCGGCTGCTACAAACACGTTGGGGTCATTTTCAAATAGCGCTTCGCAACCTTCTTTGATTGTGACAATGAATTTATATTGAATTGTACTTTCTGCCATTGGTTGACCGAAAGCATCCAGGATACAAGCCCCCGGATTCATCCGTGGAGAAATAAAA
>NZ_JAUBOJ010000474.1:0-1445 GCF_036700185.1 Microcoleus sp. BM001215392
TCTGGTTTTTGAAGCCTGAAGAAGCATGACCGCATATAAGTTATTAGTTATAATTTAATATTTACTGCGGTCATGCTATAGCCCATACAAACATATTTGCTTGCACTCATCCGCTGCACCCTTGCATCATCTCAGTTTTTCCTATGCAATGCTGTCGCCGCTCGCGAGTCTTGTACAGATTCCAAGGGCGGGACAGCACTGTTAAAAAATACTTTTTGCATTCATTGAGATGCTCTGGTTAGAGTTATTAGCAAGCACCTCCTAATTTAAATTTAAATATCGCCTAAAACAAATATCTTGGGTTTTACCCGCCGCGACAATTTATAATTTTAGTAATACCAGATTACCAATTACTAATTACGATGTCTTTACAATTTATTAGCATTCCGCCCACAGCCGATCGCAAACCAGTCGGTTTAATTGTCGCTTTGCACGGATGGGGTGCTAATGCTCGGGATTTGACTAGCTTAGCACCGGCTTTCAATTTGCCGGATTATCAGTTTATGTTTCCCGACGCCCCGTTTCCCCATCCTCAGGTAATGGGTGGCAAAATGTGGTATGACCTAGCAAACAAAGATGCTCAGGGATTGGTAGAAAGCAGGGAATTGCTGAAGGAATTATTGCTTTCTTTGGAAAGCAGCACGGGTGTACCTTTGTCTCGCACGATTTTAGGCGGCTTTTCTCAAGGCGGAGCGATGACTCTGGATGTGGGCTTGACTTTGCCCGTAGCGGGTTTAATTTGTCTGAGCGGTTATTTGCATTCGTCGATTTTTCCAGTTGCTGGGAGTGCTTTGCCACCTGTTTTGATCGTGCACGGCACTCAAGATACTATTGTTCCCGTTAGTGCTGCGGTGCGATCGCGCGACAGTTTTACTGCTTGGGGAGCGCGGGTGCAGTATCGAGAATTTAACATGGGACACGAGATTATGCCGGAAGTTGTAGATGTAATGCGAAGTTTTGTTGTAGAAAGTGTCTCTAAATCGGATTAAAGGCTTAGGATATAGTATGGCGGAAGTCTCGGGCAGGGTAAAAAAATGAAAACTTTAACCAAAGCATCGCGCGATATTGCTGTACTTACTTCAGAGGACGTGGCAGAACTGGCTGTCCGTTTGGAAGTTGACGATTATACAGATCCTTTTGAGGGATTGAATGATTGGCATTTGTTGCGATCGCTTGCCTTTCAGCGGCCGGAGATGGTTGAACCCTATCTCCACCTTCTGGATATGGAAGCTTACGACGAAGCATAGGCTTAAAAATCTAGCTCAAAAATTTCGATGGAATTGAGAAAGAAGTTAGCAGCATATTTTGTTGCGGATTGAACAGATGAGTTATGGATTTTTGTCTGTTTTCATCTCAACTTCTTTCTTGATTCTTTTTTATAGCTGAAGGAAGAAGGAAGAAGGAAGTTCGGCAGCGGATTGTGTAACGGATGTAACGGATGTAAC
>NZ_JAUBOJ010000474.1:1545-4875 GCF_036700185.1 Microcoleus sp. BM001215392
GGATGGAAGTCCGAGGGAAGTCGTCTGATGGAAGTCGTCTGATGGAAGTCGGAAGTTCGGCAGCGGATTGTGTAACGGATGTAACGGATGTAACGGATGGAAGTCCGAGGGAAGTCGTCTGATGGAAGTCGTCTGATGGAAGTCGGAAGAAAGAATTAAGAGATGCGATCGGGCAATTCTCCGCAATGGTTTCAGGAATTCATCAAGTTCTCATAACCTAGAAGGTTGCTATATTACCAAAAATCATGAAAGGCAGACGAATTTTAATCGGCGTTAGTGGCGGGATTGCGGCTTATAAAGTTTGCGAAGTCGTTTCAAGTTTAGCAAAGGCTGGAGCTGATGTTAAAGTGATTCTGAGTGATGCGGCCGGGGAGTTTGTCACACCTTTAACTTTTGCTACTCTTTCCCGCCATCCTGCTTTTACAGATAAGGATTTTTGGCAAGCAAATCACGGCCGCCCGCTGCACATTCAACTGGGAGAATGGGCGGAAGTTTTTGCGATCGCTCCCCTGACAGCTAATACTTTGGCTAAGCTGGCGGGGGGTTTTGCTGATAATTTGCTGACTAATACTGTGTTAGCTTCTACTTGCCCAATTTTGCTGGCGCCGGCGATGAATACTGATATGTGGGAACAGCCGGCGGTTGCCGGTAATTGGCGGGAAGTGTTGACTTATCGGCGCTATCATGCGGCGAATCCGGGGGCGGGAATGCTGGCGTGCGATCGCGCGGGTGTTGGCCGGATGGCTGAACCTAATGAGATTTTGCCTCATATCGAGTCGCTGTTGTATGCTAAGGGATCTCGAGATTTAGCAGGTAAGCGGGTGTTGATCAGCGCGGGAGGAACCCGAGAACACCTCGATCCGGTGCGGTTTATCGGCAATCCTTCCACGGGCAAAATGGGCATAGCTTTGGCGCAAGCTGCACTGCATCGCGGCGCGGCTGTGACGCTGGTACACAGCATAACTGGGGAATTGCCGCTGTCTGGTGTACGGGCGATCGCAGTTACCAGCGCCGAAGAAATGCGGCTGGCTATGCTAGACTGCTTTCACGATGCAGATTTGACGGTGATGGCGGCGGCGGTTGCGGATGTCAAACCAGTCGATCGCAGTCATGAGAAATTGCCAAAGCGATCGCTCCCCAATTCTTTACCGTTAGCGCCTGTAGCCGATATTGTGGCAGAGTTGGGGAACTTGAAGCAGCCGCATCAAAAACTCATCGGCTTTGCAGCACAAACTGGAGATATTGTCAAGCCAGCGTTGGAGAAATTGCGGGCTAAGAAGCTGGATGCGATCGCTGCAAACCCGATCGATAAAATAGGTGCAGGTTTCGGCAGCAATACCAATCAAGCAATATTAATTAATGCCGCCGGCAAACAAGTAGAAATAGCACCTTGCAGCAAGCTAGAAATGGCTCACCGGTTGTTAGATTTTGTAATGGAAGCATAAGGTTCGTAGTGAGGACTTTAGTCCTTCTTCACTAAACGCAAATAGAAAAAACTGAATTCCTCACTACGAACCTAATAAAGTTGTTATAAATTTGCTGGTTCCGGGCATAATTCTGATTCCACAAAATCCGTTGATTGCGACTCGGCCGGCAACTCAAGATCTGCGATCGTAATTTCTATTTTAAATCCTAACGCTTCGAGTAATTCTACCAAACTGTAAATTTCCGAACCGCCGCTTTCAGTCAGCATCTTGTCGAGTTTTTCGTGAACTTCTTTTGCTGAATCCGAAAGAGCATTCATCCTGATTCGAGCCTCAATCACCTTTCTGATGGCATTTCTCAGCAGTGCGGGTTCAGGGTCTTTTTCTTCCAAAATAGCCCCGATAAAACCACCAGCGTGTTCAGCGTCTTTGAGGGATTCAATTAGGGACTCGTAATAGCTATCGCTGGTCGGCATTTTCATTTCTTTCATAGTCTGCTGAATACTCCTTCGCTTTGAGAATATCTTGTTCTTGGGTACTTTTATCCCCACTACAAAGCAGAAGCACAATTGTCTCTCCTACTTGTCTAAAATAAATCCGGTAGCCCGGGCCGTAGTTGATCCTGAGTTCAAAAACTCCTTCTCCTACTGACTTATAATCGCCCAAATTGCCGAGAATAACTCGCTCAAGCCTTGCATCAATCTTAAGTTGGGCTTTGCCATCTCGCAAGGAATAGTACCACTCTAAGAACGGAATCCTGCCATCGGGTCGGATGTAACGTCGAATTTCCCTGGGTTGTACTTCCATGATTTTATCGTACTTGCTCAACAATTTCTATAATAAGCGCGATCGGCAGCGCATTCAAAAAGCAAATCATACTTTAGATAGAGGCAGTCGATCGTCTTTTAAGTAAACTTTGTTGCAGGAAACTTTGATTAAAACAGGGAATTGTAAATGAACTTTAAATCGATCGCAAAAACCCATCTACTACTCAGCAGCCTAATCGTGAGTCTCGGATTGCAAACACTTCCAGCCGCAGCAGCAGTCACCGACGCGCAAGTTTCCGCCCTCGTAGAAGCAATGCGACAAGCCGCGCCACCGCAAACCGCAAATGACGGAATGTACAGTCAGTGGCAAGTTTTACCAAATAATATTTCCCGCTGGGCAAAATTCTGTACCAAACAAGATTTAACACCCCAACAATTTGAAGCCGACGCCACAAAAGCTAAATCAATTGTTACCTGTATCGTGGGCGATTTACTGCGCGACGAATACAAAGCTAGCAGCAACAATGAATTAACCGCTGTACGCCGCGCCGCTTGCTGGTGGATGACTGGGGACTCCGCAGCTTGCAAAAGTGGCGCAACTGCGACTTATGCGGACAAAGTTGTCAGCGTTTACCAGCAGCAGCGGGCTAAAAAGTAAAGTTTCTGCTGCGGGATTTAGATTTTTTTGACCGCAGATGGACGCAGATGGTTTTGTGCTGATAGACAGATAAGAGCGATTTGATATCAAATTCAATTATCCTATAAGCGCCAAAGATTCTTGAGAACATTAATCAGCTCTTTCTGCCGTCGAGCGATTACTTCTGGCGTCCATTCCTGTTCCCGCAGCACTTGGGTAGTAAGTACAAAGGTTGAAACACCTGTTTTAGTGGTGAAATACTTCTGCTTTTTCACATCAAAATCATAATTTTGTGCCTGACTGTTTTTCCCAGAAGATAGCAAAACTAAGTTGCCAAGACGATGCACATATTGATCTCGCTCTTGCTCACTAGGAAACCACTTCATCCACTCACTATCAGCGCCTGGATTTTGGGGAAGTACGTGTTCGACAGTAATATTGGAGAAGTTGTAAGATGCTTCACCTTCTGAAAGAGCAGCATCTAAGCGCAGCAAGACATAAC
>NZ_JAUBOJ010000475.1:0-4860 GCF_036700185.1 Microcoleus sp. BM001215392
TCTGACATCTGCGGTTTCTGTATCGAAAAGAAGACTTATGCAATTCAAGTCTAATCAGTATCGGATTGTCCACGGTTTATACCTCTGTCACATCTTTTTTCTAGTTTACTTTGACTTGTGTGTACACGGTAGCCAAATGGCGGGGGACAGACTGCCTTTTAAGGAAAACATCTGGCTTGTGTCGGTTACTTTGCACTTCCTATAAAAAGCAAATATGCTAAGATTGCGCTAATATTAACACTGCGCGTCTGGAACTAATCTAATTGGAACCATCCATGATATCCCAATCAATGCCATCATCCGGGAACAGCGATAATTGCCCGGGCGATACGTTAGATTGACCGCGGTTGTGATACGAAAGGTGGCAAGCAGTACACAGGGCGACTAAGTTTTCGAGGCGGTTGTCTTCCGGTATCCGGTTGCGGTGGTGTACCGTCAAAGTTAACTTTAAGCGTTCAGATTTGGTTAAATCCTTAGTATTTTTGCCTGGTCGGAGGCATTGTTGGTTGCATTTAGCGCAGCGCCATCGGGCGTTTTCTTTTACTGAAAATGCAATTTCTTGCCAGTTGTCGGGATACCTTTTGGGTTTTGCCATAAACGTAAAAGCTTATTTTTTCACAATTGGCGCGATCGCTTTGTTGCCGGAGTGAGAATGCTACCGTCATGTTGAGAGTCCTGTGAATCCCCTGCTACTGGCATTTGGGTTAGCCTTCAGATAGTCGCGCAACCACTTACGGCCGCTTAATAGTAAATTATCCAGTTGTTCATTGAGGTCTAAGCTAATTTCTGTATCATTAATAGGCCAAAGTCTTATGGTTTTGTCATGACTAGCTGAGACAATCATTTTACCATTTGGACTAAAACTTAAACTTTCAACTGCATCGGTATGCCCTTCTAAAGTTTGTATTAATTCGCCTTAGATGGTTCTAAGCTCGCATCTTTCGCTGCTGAAATCAACGATTGTAATTCTTTACCAGCCTTAACAGCTTCTAATAAACTGTACTTCCCCCATACAAATGTACTAAAAACCCTCAAACGTTCGATCGCCTGCATCTGCTCCGTGCGACAGGGATTCTGGCTCGGCACGGCAAGTACAGGCAAAATAACCGAACTCGCTCTTTACACTGCAATGCTGTTCGGTGCATGGCAGTGGTGGCCCCAGCAACTCGTGCTGTTAACCGTGCTGCCTCAATGCGCGTTTGTAGTGTTTGCTGGGGCATTGGTCGGCTGCACGCTCAGGTGGGGGGTCGAGCGAGCTGTTGCCCGCAACTGAGAAGTTTATTTAAACTCTTCTGTCAAACCGTAGATTAATGTTGTGACGTTGTTTTATGCTGCGGACTTGATTTCTTTCGTTTCAGCCATCCTCCCAAGCCTAGGGCTATAGCTGAACCAAAGATTGCGGTCGGTTCGGGTACGGGCTCGGCAACCTCGGCGGTTTCAACTGTCAGTCTTGTTGCGATAGGAGTCCCACGATAACCCCCCAGGGCGACGTTACCCAAGTTCAAGGCACGAATGCCAAACCCAGCAAAAGCATCGGCGTTTCTAACTCGTTGATTCAAAAACTGAGTTACGTCAAAAGCAAGATCGTAGGTATCGAATGAAGTATTTACAGAGCTTAAGAATGTTCCTGCCTCAAAATCTGATGTTTCGGCTGTACCGTTTCCTACATAGCCGAAGATCCCAAGACTACCAGGGTTACCAATTCCAACCTCAGATACCTCAAAAGTTGCAATACGGGTGTAAAAAACAGCACTGTTGACAACTGTATTAGGGGTAAAAGGAAAACTGCCGAGATTGAATTCGGCAAACTCTGCATCTTCAACATTCCTTGCCTTCCGAATACCGATGGTATTTCTAAGAGGAATCAACAGGTCTCCCAGTCCGTCAGAGTTAGAATCTCTGACTACAAAAGCGGTAGTAGGTTGCAAGTTAAATGTAGCTGAATAAGCTTCTTCGTTAGCTCCTAATGCAAAACCTAGAACGGTGCAAACAGAGGTAACTGCGACTTTGTGGTAGAGATCGTTCATAAAAACTAAATTTCCTTCGCTCGCAAACAACTTGACTGTAAAGCTCGCTCAGCAATCAAACTATCTAAATACTAGCTAGCTAGCTTAAAAAACCGTAATTCTTTATTTAACTTATTTAATCTTAACCAGAAAGTTAGGTGCATAAATGCTCTAGAGAGCAAGCAACGATCGCCGTTATCAAAACAGAGCCGCTGCGACCGCCGCCTCAAACCGAATCGTCCGTCCACCCACACTCCGGGCAGTCCCAATGCACCGGGGGGATTTCGTACTTGGGAAACGGACGCTCGCACCGGGGACACCGACCGGTAAACAAACGGTGGGTATTTAGGAGTTCTAAACGAAGCAGAAAGCGTTTCGGTCTATCCGCTGCATTTGAACCCACATTCTGCCCTTTGAACTGGCACAGTCGATAACTTTTGATTTTTGCTTCTACCTTCGACGACAATACTCAATACTAAAGTCTTCTTGTTCTAGCAAATCTGACCTTGCTTAGCAGCAGTAGAGTGACCAATAGGGTTACTGCCAACCCACCTTTCATCCACTGGTTCCGATGCCAATTGATAACGGCTGTCCGAGGAGAGTCTAATATAAGGAGAATGGTTATCCAAACTGGCATGAACGGTAAACATACCAAAAATCAAAACATCTCCAGCCTCAAATTCGGAACTCAACCAACGTCCTCCGTATCTACAGCGCAAAGAAACCGGGTTTTTGGATAAGGCTCCATCCCACCATTTTTGATGGGAGGCATACAAAGGAGCCGTTTTTCTGTTAGCACAATAGCGATCGACATCTTTACATCCATAGCTATTTTTAATAGTCTCTAGATGGTGAGAATTTTCCAAAATCATTAACCCCCCTAATTCCCAAGGAATATCGCCTAAGGGAGTCCAAGCCGTGTAAAGCTTGTCAGTTCCCCGTCCCATATACACAATGTCACAATGAGCATAAGTTCCTTTCCCTGGAGCGATGGCTCTAAGCCAGGTGTAATCGTAATGCCGGACTTGACCGCCTAAAAACATTCCAAAAAATTCCATCATCCGTCCCGAATAAAGCAGTGTTTTCAGTGTTGAACTCCTGCTTGCTAAATCGGGACGGAAATTCATATTTAATCCAGGTTTAGCGATGCAATCTCGAACAGGACTGTCAAGTTCCAAGCTTCCCTCAGCAGCTAAAGAAGCTGCAATTTCCTGACGAGCTTGCCAAACTTCTTGAGAGCTAAGAAAGGCTTTTAAGTATAAGTAACCGTCTTGTTGCATCCTCCGTCGCAATTGCTCTGGCACTCCGAGTACATCGGAGGAGTCCCTTAGATAACCAAAAGCCTCGTCACGGCAATCTAGTTCATAACCTAGGGAACTTAGGGCAGTTTTTGATTGTCTAATTAGCATCGTGGCTACCCGTTCAAGCCGGGACAGTAGAAACTTCAGTATTCAACAGATGTGCTGGATAATACCTTTACCGGGGGGTGGATTATCCGTCGTATCTGCTGGATAACACCCTAATTTTAAGGGATTAAACAGAAACGAAAGCAGGTTAAGTCCGGGTTATTGGGTGTTATCTGTCACTTTTGCTGAATATTATCTCCTATATCGATCTTATCCAGCATTAACCTAATGTCACAACATACCGCTCCGATGTGGCTTTGTCGCTTGCTGGAGGCGGAGCTTTCGCGGAGCCTGCGGAGCTCGATCGCACTCACAGCAAGCGATCGCATTATGATGCCGCTTTATAAGTGAGAGTAACAGTCAGGAGAACCCCACTCTGTTTGTCGTATTTGCCAGAAGTGCGAAAAAATCAGAATTAATTGGCATGGAAGAAAACCGTACAAAGCTATTCCTAGAAACCGAAAATGCTGTGTCAACGCCATGATGAGCCAGCCGAGCGAACTCTTCACGGCGCGGGCATTGGGGGAAGTATCGCTGGTGTTAACCGTACCAAAAACGCGGTGCGGGTGATGTGTAGCAGGCCCATCATCTATCAACTTTTTGGTAATCTCCCCCAAGTTCTCGCTCAAACCTATATTCCGTACCAGCTAAGTGTCACGCTGTGAATTCTCGGAGTTTGGCGAAATTGAACTTGCGGCCGCAAGTCCAATTTTCCACTTGTGTATAAAAAGCGATCGTTTTGGTTCGCAAAATTCCGCAAAAATAGATTGTGACAGTGGAGGGTGGGGAAAGTGGGGGTAGTGCCAAAGTGGGATTAAAGAATTACTTTACGATCGATTATGTTAGAATAATCTACCGAAAACAAGCAGATAGCCAAGCCATGGTCGCTGGTCGCAGGAAGCCATTCAGCTATTATTAAAGCGCACAAACCGCACTGCGCGATCCATCATCCAAGGAAAGCACCTCGGATACTAAGGGGAGTTGCAGTGGCTGTCCTAGAACGCAGAAATTCGACATTCAACTTTAGTTTCTCTCCTAGCCACTGGAACTTCCATCAAAAAATTTCTGAGATATACCGCCTCTTTCTAATTGAAATTCGCAAGCAATCGCCATTAGCTGCAATTATTTCTCCCTTCCAGAAGCGTGTAGTTTCAAGAGTGGCAAGAGATTGAGGATATTTTGCTTCAACTCGATCCATATTTGCTGGATAGTGGATTACCGAACCTTTCTTAAGACAAGCTTATGTTATAAAAAATCGGTAAGTCGCTGATTTATAGGCGTGGTATCTAGTATACATTTTTGTTAGCCTTCAGCTAATACTAATTTACTATTAATTTGCACGAAATCTGCAAACCTTCGTTGAACAAAAGTTCGATTTCCTCTTGGGTGAGTAGGCTCTTCTGGAGTCAAGGTGATAAGCAAACCTAATCAGAAAAGCAAGCTAATAG
>NZ_JAUBOJ010000476.1:0-4856 GCF_036700185.1 Microcoleus sp. BM001215392
GGTGCAAGGCAAATATATCCGTAGGGGCGAAGCATGACCGCATTCAACATGGGATTATAACTAATAACTCATATGCGGTCATGCTTCTTCAGGCTTCAAAAGTGAGATACACCCTGTACGTTTTTGTTAAGCTTGATATGATTATAAATAATATTAAGCTTGCCAAAATGAACCATATAAAATCATTCCTGAATTACAAAGGTAGCCAAAAACAAAAATTATTAGTTCCTCCAAGTCCTCTGGTTGAATTTGCCTCAAGTTGGCGGATAGCTTGGGGGGAAATAGATGCGATCGCAGATGATGCAGCGTGGCGAGAAGGTCAAATTGCGATTATTTGCTCTAACCCAAGCGTTCAGCTTGTTCTGAGTCCCTCTGAAAAATTTGTGATAGTAGGCGATATTTGGCTCAGCAATCGATCGCAATTGCTGGAAAAATTGGGCATTTCTGCGAGTAGTTGGCAGGGGTGCGATCGCCAATTAGTGGCTCAACTGTGGGAACGGTGGGGCCCTGAATGCTTGCCGCTGCTGGCGGGTATGTTTGCGTTTGCGGTTTGGGATCGCCAATCGCAGGTTTTGCGGCTGGCGCGCGATCGCACGGGCGCGCGCACTCTCTACTACACTACTGTTGGCGCGACTCGCTGGATTGCGCCTCAACTGCGGGCGATCGCACAATACCACTCAAGGGATCTCGACCTCACAGCCCTGCGAGATTACCTCTGCTGCTCGTTCGTTCCAGGCGATCGTACCCTGTGGCAGCAAGTCCGAGAACTGCGCCCAGGAAGCATTTTAAGCATTCCTGACGAGACAATTTCGGCATACTGGGAACTGCGAGAACAAGTTGTCGAGGCGGAACAATCTTTGGAATGGCACGGCGCGAGATTGCGCTCTCTTTTAGATGAAATTGTCCGAGAATATTTGCCCACAAATCAACCTGTAGGCGTGTTTCTTTCCGGCGGGTTAGACTCTAGCTGCATTGCGGCTTTAGCTGCTCAATTTTGCGATCGCCCAATTCACACTTACTCAATTCATTTTGGCGAAGAATGCGCCAACGAATTAGAGTTTTCCAGTTTAGTCGCCCAACATTGTCAAACTCAACACCACATTTTAGAAATTAGCTTTCGGGATATGTGGGAAAAGTTGCCAGAAACTATGGGTTACTTAGACGATCCGATCGGCGACCCGCTGACAGTGCCAAACTTGCTATTAGGAAGAATGGCGCGGGAATCCGTCGAAGTTGTCCTCAACGGCGAAGGTGGCGATCCTTGTTTTGGCGGCCCGAAAAATCAACCAATGTTAATGAACAGCTTGTACAATTCTGTCACTAATTTAGATGCACTACCAGCATATTTGCTGTCATTTCAAAAGTGCGCTGCGGATTTGCCTCAACTGTTAAAACCGGAAATTTGGGCAGCGATGCAAGCAGAACCTTCGGTATTTAGTGCGGATTTGAATGCTAGCGGCAATTATCTGAATCGATTAATGGCGTTAAATATCAAGTTTAAGGGAGCAGACCAGATTTTGACCAAAGTGAACAATTTGACTCAAGCTGCGGGGTTGCACGGGCGATCGCCTTTGTTCGATCAGCGAATCGTGGATTTGAGCATGACTATTCCGCCGGAGTACAAATTGTCCGGGGTTGTGGAGAAAGCTGTGCTCAAACAAGCGGTGGCAAATTTGCTGCCGGCTCAAATTTTGGACAGGCCCAAAAGCGGAATGCTAGTTCCCGTACAGTTGGGATTTAAGAAGTTTTGGCAACGAGAGGCTAAGGGTTTGCTGCTGTCGAAAAAAGCTGCTATTGCTCCTTATTGTAATCAATCTTTAATTGCTCAATGGTTAGATTATGAGGGAGATACTTGGGGGCGTTATGGCGTTAAGCTGTGGCTATTGACAAGTTTAGAACTTTGGCTGCAAAGTAATAAGTAATATTAAATTCGCACGCGCTTTCTCAGAGTCCGGCAGGGGTTAAAACCCCTGCCTCAAAGCTGAAGTCCTCTAAAGAGGACTGAAGAAATCATTAGTTTATGCAAGAGAATTATTGCTTAAAAATAAAAACCTCATCAGTCCTCTTTAGAGGACTTTCGCTATTAGACAGGGGTTTTAACCTCTGGCGGTCTTTGGCGTTAACTTGAGACCTCTGAACACTGCCACGTCCTTCCCCATCCCCATACAAACTCAACCAAAACTATCGACAACATAAATAGAACTATCCGTACCACCTAGCAGAATCAAACTACTATCATCGCTACCTAAATCTCGACTTCCTGCAATTCCTCGATTCAAAATTTGAATCAGTTTCTGAGGACTAAACGATTCCAATTCTACATAATTACCTAATTCCAACCACTCCAATTCTTCAGCAGATAAATCTTGGCGGATTTGGGCTGATAATTGTCTAGCATCTCGTGCATTTTGCTCAGAACTTAAGACAAACATATTATCACCAGCCGCCATAATTTGCCGGGGTAGCAGTCCGATATCAATAATTATCGCGCTGTTATCTGGGAACCAATTAGGACTGGTACGCAAGCGGTCAACCAAACCAATTCCTTTGGGACTGCAATCGTGCAAAGCATACACTTTTAAGTCGGGATTTCGACCCAGCATTTGCATAGTTATGTCGAAGATACTTTGAGGATATCCGGTAATGCTGAGGACTGCACAGTTGTTTTCAAAGTGAAAATTGTTGGCGATTAAAAATTGGGCAATTTCCGGGCGATCGCACACAACTAATCTGTCAAAACTGTAAGCGCTGACATCAGGACTGACGGTGACATTTGCATTTGTATCGCGGGGAGATGGCAGCACTTTAGCCAGAGAGTTAATTTCTGTCCAAGTATTCATCCAGCCTTGAAACTGATTTGAGTCAATCGTAAATTTTTGACTATTTGCAGTTCTTTTGTCAATTTTTTGATTCCCATAATAGATAGATAGCATTCCGATAGCAGAGCTAGCTAAAAACAGCGGAAAGGAATTTGATAACAGACTAACACCAATTCCGCAGACCAGAACTATTCCTGCCCAAACTTGCAAAGTCTTTGCAAATTTCTGGCGTTGTTGGTATGGATACTTGTTAGAATGGCTAGCAGTAACAGTTCCTTTGATTAATAAACTATTGATCGCAAACATTACCAAAATGAAAAATATATTAATTTCGGAAAATATAATTCCTATCCAGATAGCCAGAAAGATACCTGAAGCTATATTAACAATTAGGTATCCGGGGATTGTGTAGAACTCATCATAAATTTTTGGTTTCGATCGCCTATCTAAAAGGTAAAATAACTGTTTAGGCGTGAAAAACAGCGTGTCGTTAACCGAAATATCTGCGATCGCCTTAGCAAACATCGGGTCAGTTATTTTGACACCAGTCATTGCAGTCGGTTCAAAAGCAAACTTATGGCTGCATCGTAGACAGCGACCTCTATTAGCCGTGCGATCTTTTAACTTATTATCAGTTTGGCAGTTAATGCACTTCATAAAAATCTCCTATTGATTATTCAAAAAACTTGATTGGCTAGCAAAATGCTGTAATCTTCTCTGTGGCGAATTAGGCGATGTTGGCTATTTTCTAACAGCACTTCAGCAGGTTTGGGGCGGTGCAAAAAGTGTGACGACATGGCATAGCCGTAAGCTCCCACATCCAAAATACCAAGGATTTCTCCAACTGTTAAAGCCGGAAGTTGACAGTTTTTCCCCAAATAATCCCGCGAATAAGTCGTATTGCCACAAACATCAGTAAGATGTAAACAATCACGGCAATTCCAGGTACAAATCTCTCGATAACCGCCGTGAACCGACGGTACTGAAAGATTAGCAACAGTCGTATCTACACCGACAATTTGTTTGGCTTCTTGCCATTTTGTGGAAACAACTTGAGCGAGCAAAATAGCACATCCCGCTACAACCGATCGCCCTGGTTCAATTATTAAGTCAATTGCGCGGTCTAATTGACAAATTCTGGTGGTCAATTCTGCCCCAAATAGTTCCCAATCAAAGGCTGTACCCCCGCTGTGGTAAGGATAGCCAAAGCCCCCGCCAAAGTCGAGATATTCCCAATCTGGCAATTGCTGGGCTGCGGCAATTATCGTATCAATTACTTGAGTAAAGGCTGCGGTAGAATTAGTGCCGGTACCGCGATAAAAATGCAAGCCACTCAGCTTTAATCCGGCTGTTTTTGCGATCGCAATTGCTTCGGGAAATTCGGGCGATCGCACTCCAATGCGACTTTCCCCGGTTAATTCGGGCAAATTCAGCCTCAAACCCAGACTGGGCGGTGCTAAAATCTGTTGGTTATCCCTGAGAGATTGGTACACTTCGCAGCACAAATGCAACTGAGAGAGACTGTCGAAATTCAAAGTTTTGACACCCCATTTGAGAACTTGTTCCATCTCATCTCGGTGCAGATTACTGCCACTGTAAACAATATTTTGGGGTGCAAAACCTGCCTTGATTCCTAAATAAATATCTCCCGGCGTGTTGGCGTGCAATCCCCACCCGCTATCCCGAAAGATTTGCAGCAGGGCGATGCTACCGTTGGTGACGCTGGCAAAACAAAATTGAGTTCGCGGATAGTCGATCGCCTTAGTAATGCGGGCAATGGTTCGGCGCAAAATGTCGCTTTGATAAACGTACAGCGGCGAACCGTAAGTAGCTAATAACTCTTGGGCTAGGGCAAGAGTGAAAGGCGGTTGTTTGATGATTGATTTGCGATCGGTAATTGTTTGCATAAGTGTAAAGTAGATGTTTGTTTAATCAAAAATGTTGATTTCATTTCAATACGGTTTAGTTAACGATCTTTATTCCCCGGAGATCCCCCTAAATCCCCCTTAAGAAGGGGGACTTTGAGTAATTTCTTGT
>NZ_JAUBOJ010000477.1:0-2383 GCF_036700185.1 Microcoleus sp. BM001215392
CGAGCGATCCACATTAACAGAATTTTGGGTAATTGATTTATGGTTGGGGAATTTGCGCTTGGGATTTCTCGTTGGGATTGGGCTCTCGCATTCGGGATTTATATTTTGCGCTTATTTCATTAATTTTCACCCGAATGCTTCGCCCCTACATATTTGTATCAAATTTCAAGGCTTCACCCCTGACATTTGTATCCAACTTACCGTTCTCAAAAACAACTTTACCGCCAACAATTGTCACCACAGGCCAGCCAGTTAAATTCCAACCTTCAAAGGAACTCCAGCCGCACTTGCTCGCCATTTCTGCTCCGATTACCGGGCGGTAGTTGTCCAAATCAACTAAGACTAAATCGGCGTCAAAACCCGGAGCTATCGCCCCTTTGTTCGGGATTTTATAAGCCTTCGCAACAGCCGCAGACATCCAATTAGCAACTTGGGCAACTGTACATCTTCCCTCGACTGCTTGCGTCAACATTAAAGGCAAAGAAGTTTCAACTCCTGGCATTCCAGATGGGCTATTTGGATACTCTTGAGCTTTTTCTTCTAAGGTGTGCGGCGCGTGATCGGTGGCGATAAAATCAATTACGCCGTCGAGTAAAGCTTGCCAAAGTATTTCGTTATCGCGGGTATCGCGTAATGGGGGATTCATCTGGGCTAAACTGCCGATTTTTTGATAGGCGCTGGTATTTAACAACAAATGCTGCGGCGTTACTTCTGCTGTTACCCAACTGGGTTTTTCTTGACGCAAAAACTCGGCTTCGTCGCCAGTTGAAAGGTGCAGAATGTGCAGTCGGCGTTGATATTTTTTAGAAAGTTTTACGGCTAGCTGAGTTGCTAACAAGGCTGCTTGATTGTCTTGAATTTGCGAGTGCACAGCTAAATCGGTACTGCCGGCAAATTCCTGACGGCGCTGATTAATTCTAGTTTGATCTTCGGCGTGTACTGCAATTAATCGATCGCCCTTTGCGAAAACTCTCTCTAAATTTTCCTCTCCATCCATCAAAAGCTGTCCGTGCATCGAACCCATAAACACCTTAATCCCCGGAGTCGGATTCGCATCCAACAAATCCGGCAAATTCTCCGGCGTCGCCCCAATAAAAAAGCCGTAATTGACCAAACACTTGTCAGCAGCGCGCCTTAGCTTGTCATCTAAGGCCGCTTGGGTTGTAGTTAGGGGGCGGGTATTCGGCATTTCCAAAAACGATGTCACGCCACCCTTAGCGCACGCACAACTAGCCGTAAACAAATCTTCCTTGTGTTCCAAACCCGGCTCGCGGAAGTGTACCTGCGGGTCAATTACTCCGGGCAACAGAGTTAAGCCGATCGCATTTATTTCGCGATCGCCCGATCCAGCAATCTCCGGAGCAACCCGAACAATTTTGCCATCGCTAATTTGCACGTCTCCTACCAAAAACTCGCCGTCGGGTAACAGAATGCGAGCGCGGCGGATTAACAAACTTGATGTGGTCGGCATAAGCTATAATTAAGTCAGGAGTGTACGTGGAAACATGGGAAAATTTTATCCTCAAAAGAGTTTTGAAAATAGTAAGAAATATAACTAACTTGCGGAAAATTTATAATGTTTAGGGTGCGCTGTCCGCACCTTACTCAACCAGATAGTACAAAAACTCGCGTCTGGGGCACAGATTTTGCAGATTTCCTCAAAAAACCCCGAAATAAGTTTATAATTTGTATCCAGCCCAGTCACTTAATACTTATGACTCGTCCAGACAAGTCAGCCGACCAAAAACCCCCGCAAGATACTGAAAATCCTTGGATAGAAGGAATTAAGACGATCGGCTTAGCAGCATTCTTAGCCTTTGGTATCCGCACCCTCGTTGCTGAAGCTCGCTACATTCCCACCGGCTCGATGCTCCCAACCCTACAAATTAACGATCGACTAATTATAGACAAGGTGAGCTATCGACTCCAAGACCCGCAGCGAGGAGATATTATCGTGTTTATGCCTCCCGATCCGGCGAGTTTGTGCACGGGACAGCCACCGCCGATCAAAGATGCCTACATTAAGCGAGTGATCGGACTTCCGGGCGATACTGTGGAAGTCAAAGAGGGAAAAGTTTTTATTAACAAGCAGCCGCTACAGGAAAAATATATTGAAGAAATTCCGCAGTATCCCTACGGGCCTGTGGTTGTATCTCAAAATTCTTACTTGGTGCTGGGTGACAACCGCAACGCAAGCTGTGACAGCCATTATTGGGGCTTTGTACCGAAGCAAAATATCATCGGTAGGGCGATCGTCCGTTTTTGGCCTCTCAACCGCACAGGCTCGATCGACCCCACGCCGATTTATCCCGCTAAAAATTAGCTACCATTCAAATCCTCGGCGGTTGGAAACCGCGTCTATACAAACGATTCAAATCCTCGG
>NZ_JAUBOJ010000477.1:2483-4843 GCF_036700185.1 Microcoleus sp. BM001215392
GCGTCTATACAAACGATTCAAATCCTCGGCGGTTGGAAACCGCGTCTATACAAACAATGTCCGCCTCCGCGGACTAAGAAATATTGAATTTCAGAGCAATATTAGGATCGCTTACGCCCCGCTACGCTACGACTCTTCAACCCGCTTTCGTCGGGTTTTGTATGTGTAGACGCGGTTTCAACCGCCGGGGTTTGTGGGTTGATGAGTAATATCAACATTCCGATCCTTTGACATCGGAATCATTTCAAATCCTCGGCGGTTGGAAACCGCGTCTATACAAACAATGTCCGCCTCCGCGGACTAAGAAATATTGAATTTCAGAGCAATATTAGGATCGCTTACGCCCCGCTACGCTACGACTCTTCAACCCGCTCCCGTCGGGTTTTGCTTGTGTAGACGCGGTTTCAACCGCCGGAGTTTGTGAGTTGATCGGTGATATCAATTCCCGTTGCATCAGTATTGTTCAAACCGTCAACTGTCAACTGTCAACTGTCAACTGTCAACTGAATGACGTTTCGCGATCGAGCACTTTCACAACCTTGTTATACATATCCTCAGCTTCTTGCGGCGAATTGCCGATACTCGTCAATCCCAATTTGCCAAACTCCGACAAACAACCCATTAAATGAAACACGCTCCCCGTTTCAGTACCGCTGTCAAAGTGGAGTTGATTGTCAGCAATAATATCCATCAAATCATTCGGTAATAATCCCCGATACCGCTCCTTTTTTAAATTGTCCGAAGCTACATAATATTTCGGACGCCCCTGCTGGCTGTAAAATAATCCCGTAGTTCGCTCGTACCGACCGTTGGTCAACAGCTTCAAAGCCATAAATGGATGAGTTGTACCTCCTTTCCGCAAGTTAATTTCTATTGCTTGAATATCCCATTTGCCGTCCGATTGCTTGACAGCAACATAATCCACTCCAAATCGCTCTAAAGCACCTTTTGCAGCTAAATTTCTCCCCACTTTCCATCCCAATTCTTGCAACGCCAGCCGATAGGATTCATCCGCCGGAAATCGGCAACCCAAGAAAATTTGACCGTCTGGGCCGCCTAAAATCTGGTCGTGGGTTGAGAGAATTTCTACTTCGCCACTGGGGACAATTCGACCTTGAACGCTGGGCGATCGCTTTTGGGCTCCTTCGATAAATGCTTCCGCAATTGCTCCTAATTCGGGAATGCGGCTGCTGAAATTTTCCCAGGTTTCGCCTGTGGCTTGAAAGCGCAAATTGTGGAAGCAATCGCCAAGTGCTTTAACTCTTTCTTGAGGTGCTTTATTTGCGATCGGCTTCAAATCTAAAATTGCATTTCCTTCCCCCGAAAAACCTTCATTCAACTTAATTACCATCCGCTGCAAATCCGGCTGTCTTTCCCACAACGCCGCCGCTGCTTCTGCCAAATCTGCCGCATTCCAAACCAACTCGGAACCGTCAGGATAAGGTACGCCAGCTTCTTGAAAAATTTGCCGGCTGCCACTTTTTGTTCCCCAATAAAGCAAATCGGGATCGCTAGCCCACAAAGGAATTCCCAATTTAACAGATAACTCGCGCTCTAAGGGCGTCGAGTTGTAACAAACCATATAAGATTTTGTCGGGCGCGCTGCTTGACGAATCCGCTCCATCAAACGGGGGCGCTCTAAAATTTTCTGGGTGAGAGATTTGGCGGAAGCATCGTAAGCACAAAACAGCAGAAGGCGATCGCGCGCGTGAGAAAATGGAATACCTGGAAGCAATTGCAGGTAATAATCTATAATCATCGGGTGCAGCGGCTCCGAGGTAATGTAAATTAAGCGCGTGCGGGGATTTCGCAGGCGAATCAATGAAAATAAATGCCGCTCTTCGTAGTGATAAGCACCCTCAACTTTCAGCATTTCTTGCTGATCTAAGCTGAGAGAAGGAATGACGATAATGTCACAATCTCCGCTGTCAAATTCTTCTATCTCTCGCCAACGTTCCCGTAATTCTGTCTGAAGATTGCGAAATTTTTGCGAGTATTCGGAAGATAAATTGTTTGACTCTTGCATGGCGTTTTCTCCTAAGTATTCAAATAATTATTGCTGATGGCTTATGGTGCGTCAGCCCAATACCTGAGTCAATTAAAACAGTTTTTTTCTGACGCACCAGAGCGGATAATTGAGGACAAAAATGCACAATGGTGACTTATATTATATTCCGTCAATGACCTCTAATAACATTGGTTTGTAGTGAGGACTTTAGTCCTTTTAATTTGCGGACTAAAGTCCTCACTACGAACCTATCTTATTATTGGGTTTTTTGAGGAATGCCGGTGCATCTGGCGCAAGGCGAATATATCCGTAGGGGCGAAGCATGACCGTAGTCAATATGAGATGATAACTA
>NZ_JAUBOJ010000478.1:0-4828 GCF_036700185.1 Microcoleus sp. BM001215392
TGAAATCTTGGGTTTTTTGTGATAAATTGTCGCCCAAATGCGAGAGCCCCTACGAGTAATTTGATTAATTTTGGGGGGAATGTGCGATCGACTTTTGGGGAAACGGGCGATCGACTTTTTGGGGTAGGGAAACGGCACTGCGGTGTCCTCTTTGGCCGTTATGATGTTGTGCAAAACTTTGATAAATTAATGACAGATAAGATCGATCGACCTTACGCAACAGTCATACTCGCGATGAGTGCCGATGGCAAAATTACAGATACCGCCCTCACCGCCGCCAGATTCGGTTCTGTTAACGACAAATCTCACCTCGAACAACAAGTCGCCAACAGTGACGCAGTTCTATTTGGAAACGGCACTTTACGCGCCTATGGAACCACTCTGAGAGTAACTTCCCCCGATTTGATGGAACAAAGGAAACTGCAAGGAAAGCCGCCACAACCGGTGCAAATTGTCTGTTCGCGATCGCGCCAATTTGACCCCAACTGGCGATTTTTCCAGCAACCGGTTCCGCGCTGGCTGTTAACAGGAAATGATTGTAGGGACACGGAATTGCCGTGTCCATCTCCGACGCAAGACTGTAAGTTCGATCGCACTTTAATCGCCAACACCATCGAGGGAGAAATTGATTGGATCGATGCGTTTCAACAGCTAGAAACTCTCGGAATCAAACGTTTGGCAATTTTGGGCGGGGGAAAACTCGTCGCGTCTGTGCTCGCTGCGGGCTCGATCGACGAGCTCTGGCTGACGGTGTGCCCGTTAATTTTGGGCGGCGCGGATGCACCGACACCCGTCGAGGGCAAGGGTTTTTTAGCGGATTTAGCGCCGAAATTAGAGCTTTTGGCAGTCAAACAGGTGGGACAAGAGGTGTTTTTGCATTATCGGGTGCAGAGATAACAAAGCAAAAATACCCATAAATCGGGCAGTTGTATTAAGTTAAATGAACAGGACTTACGCATTGAGTCTCAAAGCTCGATCCCCCCTCTAACCCCCCGATCGAAGGGGGGGACAAGAGTATTCAAAGCCCCTCTTAAAAAAGGGAAGAGTGTTCTTAAAGTCCCCGCAACGATGCGGGGGATGCGAGGGGGATCTCTGCGTAAGTCTCGATGAAGTTCGCTCTACGCACAAATTTCCCTATGCTGCAACAGCCAAAAACTCAACAATATTCTGTAGCCTGGATTAGCAAAATAGGCGAAATCCCGCAAGCCTCCTGGGATGCCTTGGCGATGCCCCTCAAAACTCCTTTTATGGAATGGGATTGGCTGAACAATCTCGAAATCTCGGGTAGCGCCTCAGGTAAAACCGGTTGGCTGCCGCATCACTTGACTGTGTGGCGCGACAAAGATTTGATTGCTTGTGCGCCACTTTATGTCAAAAGCCACAGCTACGGCGAATTTGTGTTTGACAATCAGTGGGCCGATTTAGCTCAGCGTTTGGGTGTACAATACTATCCGAAGTTGATGGGAATGACGCCGTTTACTCCCGCTGAAGGCTATCGGTTTTTGATTGCGCCGGGGGAAGATGAGGATGAGTTAACGGGAGTAATGGTAAGCGCGATCGACCATTTTTGCGATCGCCACAATATCTCCGGTTGCAATTTCCTGTATGTCGATCCAGAATGGCGGCAGCGCATGGAAAAACACGGTTTCAGCACTTGGCTGCACCACAGCTATATTTGGCAAAATCAAGCCTATGAAAATTTTGATGGTTATTTAGGCGCTTTTAATGCCAACCAGCGCCGCAATATCAAACGCGAACGCAAGGCTGTTGACAAAGCTGGTTTCTCACTCAAAACTCTGACGGGCGATGAAATTCCCCAACCGATGTTTGGTCAAATGTATGCTTTTTATGAGAATACTTGCGATAAGTTTGGTTGGTGGGGTAGCAAGTATCTGACTAAGCGGTTTTTTGAACAGTTGCACCACAATTATCGCGATCGCGTTTTGTTTGTCGCCGCCTACGATAAGGAAGATGACAGACAGCCTGTGGGTATGTCGTTTTGTTTGTATAAGGGCGATCGACTTTACGGGCGTTATTGGGGTAGTTTGCAGGAAATTGACTGCTTGCACTTCGATGCTTGTTACTATACACCGATCGAATGGGCGATCGATCGCGGCATCAAAACCTTCGATCCGGGTGCGGGCGGGCGGCACAAAAAACGGCGCGGTTTTCCGGCGATGCCTAACTACAGTTTGCACAGATTTTACAACAATCGTCTGGCGCAAATTCTTAAGTCTTATATCGGTCAAATCAATGAGAGGGAGCAGGAGGAAATTGATTTAGTTAATCAGGATTTGCCTTTTAATCAGGATGATTCTTCGGATTAGACTCGGCGGTTGAAACCGCGTCTATACAGACGAAACAAGCCGGACGCCGGTTAAAGAATCGGCGGTTGAAACCGCGTCTATATAAACGAAATTCGCGACTCGATTTCGCTCGCCGAACACGGACGCGGGTTGAAGGAAGACGGCGGTTGAAACCGCGTCTACACAGACGAAACCCGCCTTCGCGGGTTGAAGAACGGGTGGTTAAAATTACGTTATTTTCTTGAGTCCCTCTGAGCTCGGACATTCTTTGTGTAGACGCGGTTTCAACTGCCGTCTTGTCTAATTCAAAAAAACCCGATTTAATTCAAAAAAACCCGATTTAATTCAAAAATACTCGCCCGTCTTCTTGGATTTCCAGCGATTTTGTATCGGCGCCCAAGTCAGTTGTCGCGCCAAAACTGACTTGCAACATTCCCGGCATCGCCGTGGCTTGCGGGCGAACTAGCATCAATCCGCCGTCTGGACGCTGGTAAGTAAGGGTGATTGGCACTTTGATGTTTGTGAGAACAATTTCCGATTGTTCGCCCAGAGTGCGCGGTGGGGTAACGCCTACGACTTGATAATTGATCAGGGCATTGGTGGTATTCACCAGTTTAATTACTACCGTGCCGGATGCTGGCGTAACTCGCGCACTCGGCATCGGGAAGCGGGGAGGCGCGTCTGTTGTTGTCGGTTTTGAGGGCATCCCGTTGGGGCTGGGGCTGACAGCGGGACTCGGTTCGGAAACGGGCTTTCCTGTTCCTGGAGTGGCTGCGGGACTCGGTTGGGAAACGGGTTTTCCTTGTTGGGGTGGGGGGCCGCCTGCTTGGGAAAGTGTCGCTAGACTGACGAGTAAACCGCCGCAGGTGGCTGCTAGCAAGCTGATTTTTTTGAACGGTTGATTGTGGCGAAACATAAATAACTCCTCACAAGTTCGATCGAGATTTCCAACAAAGTTTATGTTAATCTATACCGGAATTGAATTTTAATAGCTGGGTTTGGGCGCGAGGTAGAAATAATCAGGGTTTGAGGATTAGATTTTTTTTACCGCAGAGGCCGCAGAGGGCGCAGAGGAAGAGGGGAAGAGGGGAAGTTTTAGGGGCGAGATGTTTCTGATTTGTGGGCGGGGAGAATGACGGTAATGGCGGTACCTTCAGAGAGTTGGCTTTCTATGTGGATTTGGCCGTGGTGATTTTCGATAATGGCTTTGGCGATGGCTAATCCTAAACCGGAACCGGCGGCGCTGCGGTGGGTGCGGGCGGGATCGGCGCGGTAGAATCGATCGAACAAATGCGGTAGGGCTTCGGGGGAAATCCCCATTCCGGTGTCTGTGACTTTGATTTGCAGTGCAGAATTGATCGCGGACGGATTTCTTTTGTTTTTGACTGCAAGCTGCAATTCTACTTCAATTTCGCCGCCCGATGGCGTGTACTGGACGGCGTTGCTGACAAGATTGGTAAACAGTCGTGCTAGTTGATCCCAGTCGCCTAAAACTGTAAAGTTATTTTCAGTGTCGGGCGAATCGATTATTTCCAAACAGAGAGAGAGATTTTGGGTAAGGGCGATCGCGAGTTGTTCTTCAATCACCTCGATCAACAAAGCATCCAGAGGCACATCAACCCACTGCTGCTGCACGATTCCGCTGTCTTGTCTGGCTAAAAACAGCAAATCGTCAACCAACCGCCCCAAACGGCGCGTCAGGCGTTCTATCACCTGTAGCTGTTGGTGTTGCTGCGGTTCGATATCCGGTTCCGCCAAGGCTACTTGGACATTAGTTTGAATAGTGGCGATCGGGTTTCTGAGTTCGTGGGAAGCATCAGCAGTAAACTGTTTGAGGCGACTGTAAGATTCTCTCACAGGTGCGATCGCCAATCCCGACAGCAACCAGCCAATAGCCGCCACGCAAATTAAAGTTAAACTCGCGCCCAAAATCAAATCCAGAATTAATTGGCGGATCGGTTTTGTTACTTCAAACCAAGGATGGCTGACTCGCAAATATCCCAAAACTTGGCGCCCAATTTCCACGCGCTGCGTAACTTGTCTGAGAGAATAGTTTTGATCGGGCTGCAACTTATTATTAATAATCCAAACAGTTTCGCCCGTGCGGTTAGCGCGAATTGGAACATTCAGCGGTTCCGACAAAGTAGACCACAGCAACTCGCCCGTAGGACTGAACCATTCTAAATCAATGTGGTCGTCTTCTACCGCATCGCTGCTGTCTCGAAAACTCGCTTGAATATTAACTTGCAACTTAGTTTTAGCACCCGTACTCGGGGAAGTTACCGGTTCGATAACGAGAGTTCGCTCTACTATTTCGACCACGTGATTGAGAGTGTCGTCGATGCGATCGATCAAAGTATTGCGAACGTAGAAGTAGAAACCCGTGGCAAATAAAAGTAACAATACAGCAGTAACGGCAGTGTACCAAATAGCAAGGCGGCGGCGGGTAGCTTGAAACATATTGCGAAGTTAGTTGTTAGTTGTTAGTTGTTAGTTGTTAGTTGTTAGTTGTTAGTTGTTAG